>CAIZOZ010000027.1 GCA_903934745.1 uncultured cyanobacterium | reverse complement strand
GGTGGCACTGGATTCATGGGCTCCAGCTTCGCTGCAGCGCCGACGTTGCTGGTCTGCTTCGCGGCACCAGCCCCTTCGGAGCCGGTGCCCTGGGTTGATGGGGGACAAGCAGCGTCAGGCCCCGGTGGTGGTGGAGATTCAGCTGGAACGGAGCCAGGCCCGCGGCCCACGCCAGCTGCTCAGGGCCCGTTTGTGGCGCTTTGCGCCGGCTGCAGGAGGCGGATCCTTTGGTCCATCCCTGGGGAGTTGCTGGATCGATCAGCCCCGGCCGCAAGCCGGAGCCTGGCCAGCCGTCAGGCTCCTGGGCATGAAGGCAGCCAGCGCCCTTTTTGATCACCTTACTTCCATCGTCTGCAGACTAAATTCAATTATTGAAGCGATAATCCGCTGCTAACCATGATCAGAAAGACCGAGCAAAGCCGCCTCAACGCGGAATGGGAACAAATACCCATAGCGTGAAGGCGTGCGGCGATGTTCTGATTGTCTTAAGAATCTTCTAGGAGCTGTGGAAAATCCCGTCGCTGAACTCTTGGTTTCACAGGCCGAGACGATTTCAAGGTTGTTTGGCGGATTGAGCACGCCCACGCGCTTACGCATCCTCGGCTGGACAATTCACCGCTCTTTGACGGTGAAGGAGCTGGTGATGTTGTTGCAGATGACGCAGCCCCACATCTGTCGTCAACTGCAGTTACTCTGTGAGTTGAATCTGCTGATCCGAACTTCAGCCAGCAGTGGAGGGCGGGCCGATTCCTATCGCGCCAATCCAGCGCTCGTGCTCATGGCCACCGACTTAGCGCGTCTATCCATCGATCAAAGAGCCGACTCTTAATAAAGACTTTGGCATCCAAGGTCACAGCCGTTGACCAAGCAACTCTAAAATTATCCATACTCTAAAAAGTATTTTGTGCTCTATTTAGCTTATGGAGTATTCTTGCGATAAGACAGCTCTTGCCATTCGATGCCTGGAACATCTTCAGGGCCTCGAATTTGCGGACGACGTACTGAAGAGCTATCCCTGTATCGATTTGCTCATTCACGATCTTCAGCTTGAGGGTTGGCGGCGCATCGCCGTTCGCGCCCAATCCAATCAGCGTTTGATGGAGGCACAGAAGAATGGTGTACCCAATGAGCAACTTGTCGAGATGTGGATGGATGCGCAGCGTTCCCTGCTTGACCTGGCCTACGAGCAGGATTGTGACGGTCCCCGTCACCCAGATCCTGAAGTCAGCAAGCCATGATGGGTAACACAAAATTATGGTGAATGACATGATTTTGGTTTAATGTTACCAGTCTTTAATATCGAGCTAGAGGCTCGCAATCGGTTATGTCCGTGGATTCAGAATGTCGATCAATCCTCTTGCTTTGTCATTTAGGCTAGGAGGGCTTGGTTTGCAAGTTTGCATCGTTCCAGGCTCGATTTTGTGGGTTTCAGCCCTCTGATCTCTTGTCTTGATCAAAATCTTTAATAGCGCCCTGGTGACAGTCAGATCTATCTCTTCTGTCACGGCAATCAGAATCGTCAATTTGTTGGGATTTGGTTCCGCTGGCGGCTCGGCTCCCGCCGTCGCGTCTGCTCCGCCCCGCCGCTCAGGCAACGAGGCCTTTGGATGAAAGCAGCGGTTCAGCTGCGCTGATCGGCTCACCGAGTGACCCACGGCTTGGGGCGGTGCTCTTCTGCTCGGTGATCACCTCCAGACTCACCAGGCGATGCTCGCCGAAGGAGCGCAGGAAAGGTACATCTGCAGCATCACGACCGCGGGCGATCAACACTCGACCGCAACGGGGGATGTTGTGACGGGCATCAAAGACATACCAGCGATCACCCAGGAAAGCCTCGAACCAGGCGGAAAAATCAACTGGGGCATCACCCACCGGAATGCCCGTGTAGCCGAGATAGCCGGTGCAATAGCGAGCTGGGATATTGAGGCAGCGGCAAAGGCTGATGGCCAGATGGGCGAAGTCGCGGCAGACGCCGGCACGATCGGCGAGGGTATGGCTGGCGGTTTTCTGCGGGCGTACCGCTTCGTAATCAAATCGAATCTGGCCATGGACCCAGTCACAGATTGTCTGCACCAGGGGCCAACCCCTGGGCGTTGCGGCGAAGGTATCCCAGGCCATCGTCATCAACGACTCCGTATCGCAATAGGGACTGGCGTTGAGATAGCGATAGGTGTCGATCGGCAACGCCTGGATCGGGCATTCGGGAGCCGATGGCAGCACGGGGTCGGTGTGATCTGGGCAGCCCATCGTGGTGGCGAAGCTGAAGCGCGTCCGACCACTTGGGGCCATCAGCCGGCACCAGCGGTTGCCAGCTTGATCGGTGAGCACCTCGATGCTGCGATCGGGCTCGAGCTGCACCACCTCAGGGGCGAGCAGATCAGCCAACAGGCTGGTGTGGGGGTGGACCAAGGCCAGCAGCGGCGTAGGCACCTCACAGCACAGGTCGATTTGGCAGCCAAGTCGGAGGTACACAGCAGGGCGCGGGTGGATGGATGGAGTCGGTGGTCACGCCAATCCTGGCTGGTGCATCATCAGGTGTGCTGGATCAGAGGCTGCACTGCCAGCATCGGCTGACTGATCCGTTCAGAGACCGACCCCGTACGGGCCTGATCAACCGGGGCTACGCCAACCGGTGCGACCGATCAGCAATGCTGAGCCATCCAATTTCGTCACCCCCTCCGGACGTTCTCCCCATCGATGCTTGCTGTTTTCCACAGAATCCAATCCGCAAGCTGCTTCGCTGCTGGCCAACCTGGGGCAAGGCTGTGGAAAAGGGTCTCCCCCCTTGACTGAGGTTGGTGAATGACTTCGGTGCGGGCCGGCTTCGATCGTTGTTGGCTGAAATCACTGCGGTAGCAGGCTTCGCGGCTTTGGTTCCAATGGGATCGGCAAGGCCACACCACGTTGACGACAGCCTCACGCCGTGGCCTGATGG
>CAIZOZ010000026.1 GCA_903934745.1 uncultured cyanobacterium | reverse complement strand
GGGGAACCCTGGTTTGTCGCCACCGACGTCTGCAACGTGCTGGGCATCGGCAATCCTCGTCAGGCCACGACCCGACTGGATGACAACGAAAGGGGTGTCATTTCAACTGACACCCCTGGCGTTGTGCAGTCCGTGGCCACGGTGAATGAATCCGGGCTCTACACCTTGGTCCTCGGCAGCCACAAGCCAGAGGCCAAGCGCTTCAAGCGCTGGATGAGGCACGAGGTGCTGCCGGCGATCCGCCGGACAGGGCGCTACGCCGTGTCTGGCCTCGGTACCACGCCGGGGTCCTTGCCCACAAACAGGCAGGACAGCGCCGGCGCCTTGCTGCTGATTGGCCAGGCCGTCGCCCGAGTCCCGGGCGTGACGCCGGGCGTCGCGATGGCCGCGACGCTCAGCTGCATTGAGGAAAACACCGGCCTTACCACCGAAACCCTGCGCCACGCACTGCCGCAGTCATGGGAGCTGGAGCCATGAGCCAGGAAGGGCACACACCACCACCCCCTGAACGGATGACCACCGATGCGCTGATCTCCCGCAGCTGGAACGACACCCCGATCCAGCGCCGCACCACCGACGGCTTCGTGAACGCCACCGCCATGTGCAAGGCGAACGGCAAGCTCTGGGGACACTTCTTCGAGACTGACCGCTGCAGCCAGTACCTGGAGGCCCTCTCGGAAACTATCGGAAAAGCGATAGTTGGGTCTGAGGGCCTGGTTCAGTCCACCACCGGGCGCAGCGGTGGCACCTGGATCCACCCCGACGTGGCCACCGAGCTCGCCCGGTGGATCAGCCCCGTCTTCTCTGTCTTCGTGAACCAATGGTTCCGTGAGGAGTTCGAGCGCCGGAACGCCCCGCAAGAGCCCACGGATCGCCCCGCTCTCAACCACCAGGAGACCCTCCGCCTGATCGAGCGTAGTTACAACCTGCTGGAGCGCTTGGGAGTGGTGGATGAGCGCGACCGCATCCAGTTCGGTGACATGGTCCGCAATGTCGCCGCCAGGGGTGCCGGCGGCCTGCTATTGCCCGCCTCAGCCGATCACGAGGAGCTATCCATCACTGATGCCTGGCTGGAGGTCACCGGCCAGCTGTTGCCCAAGGGGAAGGGGCCAGCCATCGGCAAGCTCCTGGCTGCGATGTTCCGCAAAGAGTTCCAGC
This sequence comes from uncultured cyanobacterium, assembly GCA_903934745.1. Classification (GTDB taxonomy): domain Bacteria; phylum Cyanobacteriota; class Cyanobacteriia; order PCC-6307; family Cyanobiaceae; genus Cyanobium. The sequence goes on along the minus strand of CAIZOZ010000026.1, from coordinate 2,407 downwards.
AGGAACCTCCGACGCGCATGCAATACGTCGATGGCGCACCGCGACAGGTGAAGAGCTACCGCCGCGGATGGTTGATCGAGGCCCTCAAACGGCTTCTCAATGCCGGGCAGCCATGTGAGCTGATGCCATGAACAGCTGCAGAAACACACCACACTCTGAATCGATGCCCACCGATGCCCTGATCTCCCGTCGCTGGAACGGCACGCCGATCTCTAGGCGCACCAGCGACGGCTACGTCAATGCCACGGCCATGTGCAAGGCCAACAACAAAAGGTGGTCTGACTACCGCGAGTCAGGTCGGTGCCAGCTCTATTTGGATGCGCTGGAAAGCGTGGCCGGAATTTCCGTCCACGCCCTCGTTGAGTCCCGCTCAGGCGGCGCCGGTGGCGGCGGCACCTGGATCCATCCCCAGATCGCGGTTGACCTGGCCCGCTGGATCAGTGCACCCTTTGCCGTGTGGATGGACGGCTGGTTCCTGGAGAGCCTCCAGCAGTGCGCACCGGCACCGCTGGGAACGACCGCGCCACGGCTCCGGGAGGTCGAGGTGATCGACCTGGTGGAGCGCAGCATCAGTCTGTTCGAACGGCTGGGCGGGCTCGATGAGCGCGACCAGCTGCTGTTCAAGGACATCGTGCGCAGCAACCTCCTCACAGCCAGCGTCGGGCTGTTGCCTGGCGCTCCGCTGAAGGATCAGCTCACCCTCAGCGATGCCTGGTTGGAGGTGTTCGGGGAAGTGCTCCCGCCCGCCAAGTACCGCTCGGCGGGGGTGAGGGTGGCCGAGGCCTACCGGGAGGACTTCGCTCAGAAGCCGCCGCTGCGACATCAGAAGGAGGATGGCGCCCCCTGCCAGGTCAATAGCTATTGGCGCTCCTGGCTCATCGACACCCTCAAGCGGTTCCGCGCCCAGCTGGGGGGAGACTGATGGACACGCCGACAACGTCATCCCGCCAGCGGGTCTGGGTCACGACGGCAGAAGCGTGCGCAGCTCTGGGGATGAGCCGCGAAACCCTCCGCCAGCTGCGGCTGCGGGGGGTGCTGCAACCCGGCAAGCACTACCGCCGCTGGGGCTGCACCCAGGGCCGGGGGCCGCTGCAGTGGCACCTGGAGAACGTGGAGGCCACCATCACCGGTTGGAGCCGGCGCAACCTCCGGCAGTAGGGGGTTGCGCTGCTCACCTGAAGTGAGCAAAAACGCCTTTGAGTTTCGGATCAGCGCTCTGGCCTGCGTGGTGTCGCGCAAGGAGGAGCCGGCTGCTCAGGATTGATCTCGATGCCCCTGGGTCGGCCCATCGGCAGGTCCACCGGACAGCGGCAGTCAGCCACCCGCCGTGTCGGCTGTTGCCGTGACCAGCATCCCCGCGATCAGAAGCTGGTTCCATTGCCGCCGGCAGCCGCTCCAGCGGATTCTCCGTGCAAAGGCCCTGCAGCGCTGGGCCAGGAGCTGAACCAGCAGGCGCCAGGCCATGGACCAGAGGCCCATAAGTGGAAGCAGGCGCAGGGGCCAGCTGGACGGGCTGCTCGCCGCCAGGGCCACCGCCGTGGCCACCTCTCAAGCAGATCGACGCAGAGGGCTGAGCCCGAGGCCGGCCCGCTCCTGGAGGGATCACCTGGGACCGAGCAGTGAGCAAACCGGCGATTTGCTCACCTATTTGCTCACATGCCCCTTGGCCAATCCCTGAAAAGTCAATCGGGGCGACAGGATTCGAACCTGCGACCTAGTGCTCCCAAAGCGAAAAACTGGTTCAGTGCTGATCTGGGAAATCCTGTCATAGCAAGCGATCTGGGCGGCGCTGTCTTGCCCTGTCCGGTCCAGAAGGGCTAGTTTTGGGCACGTTTTGGGCACGCTCATGCCGGTTGTCATCAACGACCAGCACTGGGAGACAAACTTCCGGGAGCAGATCCGCAACCTCGCCAGCGGCTGGAACGTGGTGCAATCTCGGGGCCGCATCCGTCTCAAGGTGCGACCGCCTGGTCAGTCCGAGCAGTCCGTTGTTCTCCCTTTTGACTGGAACAAATCGGATGTTGGTGATGCCTATGTCCGCATCCGCAATATCTACAAATTGATGGACGGTGGCCTGGAGCTGCGCGCCGCAGCTGAACAGGCTGATGGCAAGGCCCCCCAGGTGATTCGCGACTGGCAAGGTGCTGCTGAACGCTTCCAGCGCCAGAAGCTCCACCACGGCAACACCATTTCGGCAGCGACCTGGGACAAGGGCTACCGTCCGGTGCTGGAGATGGCGGTGAGCCTGCTCACTGGAGCGCGGGCACCTGGTCGGCCCGTCGACCTGATCGATCGTTGCGTGGCGGACTGGGCTCCCGGCTCGCGCATGCGACAGATCCGCTGCCAGTCGCTGAGCCAGTTCCTCCGCCACTGTGTCGAACGCGAGCAGTTTCCTGCCCATTGGCTG
>CAIZOZ010000025.1 GCA_903934745.1 uncultured cyanobacterium | reverse complement strand
TTGCATATAATCTTTGATCTTGTCACGAAGAATGTCACCGCCGTTATCGGATCCGTTCTTTTCAAGGCACATCAAGTCCCAACGCTCTCCGGTGCCACCCCAGGAACATGGCCCGTAATTGTCATGCGGATGACAGCCGTCGAGACAGGAGGCCGCCTCGGCATGGGTGAGCACTGTTTTGATGCTGATCGACTGACTATTCCAGCCGATTCTGTTAGCTAAATCAGCCACCTCTTGGCACAAGGCATCAATTTGTGCCTTGGTGGGAGGGTAGTCGTCCCACACCTTGCCGCCCATGCAGGCGATCGCCAGACCCACGGCATCGACATTGCGCCGGTAGGTATGTTGACCCAGGAAGTGATCGTAGGGCGTCAGCCGTACAACCTGGCCGTCACCCTGGACGACGGTGTGGTAATGACCGGGCTGCTTCCAATTGTAGGGCGTAGCCGTCCAGTGCAAGTAAATCTTTTTGATGTCCATGATCGGCTGGCGACAAGGCAAGGGCGGGGCATCTCCCGTAAAAATATTAGCCAGAGAATTGCAAAATCACCGGTTTGTTGATCGGTGAATCTGCAGCATTTCGGCCCAGGTCAAGGCAGCAACTGTGTAAACTTTCTCTGTGAAGACCAGGTCCAGTCTCAGCCGCATTCGGTGGATTCGGACCTGATCATGCTGTCAGCCATCGAGCACCATGCAGATCCTTTGAAGGGGGAGATGATGGACCGATCTCGGTGCCTGCGGGGAGCGAACCAGCCAGGTTCTCCCGTTGAGGGCTGGGGGTGGTTCGGTGGATTCGAAATTCGGAGAGACCCTCAGGATCAGTCGGTAGAGGCTGGTGATCGGGACTGCGAACCTCGGGATTCCGGCAGCCGGGCACGTCGACATCACGCCAGCTACGGCGATGCCAACCCCAGGCCATGGACGGCAGAAATGATGGTCCGGGCACCAGCCACCTGGGGGTCACCATGCCGTGCTGTTCCCTGGCCAGACCCTGGCCTTCGGCTACGCCAGCTTGCCGATAACCGACAGTCTCGGCGCTGATGCGGAAGGATGGCGACAGCAATCGCAAGCCGATGACCAGCTGGAAGCAGGCGATGGTGGTGCTACTGGCTGCGCCCCTGCCGCTGGCCGTGTCCCTGCCGCTGGCCGTGCCGGCAGCGGCCGCCGAGGTGTTGCGGGTGGGTGTGCTCGATGGCTCTCCTCCCTGCTCCCAGCAGCAGGCCAGCGGCCAGTGGCAGGGGCGGGCGGTGGATCTGTGGGAGGTGATCGCCAGCCGCGAACGGCTGCCCTATCTGTACAGCGGCTATCCCAATCCACTCCGGTTGCTGGAGGCCACCCAGGCCAATCAAGTCGACATCGGCGTCGGCTGTCTCACCATCGCCCCGGAGCGGGTGGGGCGCTACCGCTTCAGCCTGCCGTTTCAGGAGGAGGGCCTGGCCCTGCTGCTCCCCAGCGATCGCTTGGCAGGGGGCCGCCAGCTGTTGCAGGCCGTTCTCCATCCCCAGTTGCTGCGGGTGATGGCGGGCTACCTGCTGGTGATTGCCCTGATCAGCTGGCTGGTATGGCGCGATGAACACCGCGGGGAACACCTCGGTGAACACCCCGGTGAGGGCCGCCTGAGCAAGCGGGAACAGCTGCGCCGCTATGCCCTGGTGTTTCAGGTGCTGGCTTCAGGCCCTGGCACCAATGTGATTGTGACCCGCACCCGCGGCCATGCCCTGGTGTTACTCAGCTGGTTGGTGCGCATCATCGGCGCCTCGCTGATCGTCAGCACGATCACCCTGGAGGTGTTGCGTCAGCCGCCGGTGGGTGGTTTCCAGCCCCAGTCGCTGGCCGATCTGGCCGGGCGCCGGATCGGTGTGCGGCCCGGCAGCGTCAGCGCCCAACTGCTGCAGCAACCGCCGTTGCGCGGCCGGGTGAGCCTGGTGTCCCTGTCGGCTCTGGCCTCGGCCCCGGCGCTGTTGCTGCAAGGGCATGCCGATGCGGTGCTCGCCGATGAGCAGCAGCTCCGCTATGTGCGCAATCAAGCTCCGCCCCTGCAGCGATCCCGCCTGCGGCTGGCGCTCCAGGGCACGAACCGGGAATCCCAGGCCTTCGCCCTCTCCCCCCGCCTTGATCCCATGCTGGTAAGACGGCTGGATCGCGCCATCAGCCAGGCCAAACGCGATGGGCTGGTGCCCTGAGCCGTGCTGAAGCGGCTGGCTGCTGCGGCCGTAGCGGATCAGGGTCTGCGGCCCGATGCCGCTGCCGGACTCCAACGCCCCGCTGCTGGCCACCTCGATCGTGCCCATGGCGTCAGCTTTCCGGCTGGGCCGCCAGAGTGCGGGCGATCTTCGCCTCCCAGGGCTGAAACCGGCGTGGAGGCCAGCTATTGTTGAACCCGGGCCTCTCTGGTGGATTCAGCTATCACCAATCAGATGGAATGACAGCTGCCTGGTGCTGCCGAATCGGCGATGCTCCCAGAGATAAACTGCCTGCCAGATCCCGAGCAGCAGACGTCGGTTCTGAAAGGACAGACTCAGGCTCGTGCAGGTGAGGGCGGTGCGGATGTGAGCCGGCATGTCATCCGGTCCTTCGTCGGCATGGCTGTAGGCCCGCAAGCCACCCTGACCACTGATCGGCTTCACCCCTTCCTCGGGAACCAGGGCGCGCAGGTAGGTGGCCAGATCCGCCAACACCCGTGGATCAGCATTTTCGTTGATGGTCAGCGAGCAACTGGTATGCAGGCAAGCCAGCACAGCCACACCGGTGTCGAGGCCCGAGGCGCTGATCTCGCGGTTGAGATCAGCGGTGAGGTCAACAAAACCTTCACCACTGGTGGGGACGGATAGCTTGAGCAGGCACTGGCGCAGCATCGTTGATTGGTTCGTGGCTCTCCTGGGGCGGGAGCAGAACAACAAAAGATAGAACAGAGTTGCTGCTCAAGTCCATCGAAGACGTGGAGAAAGCTAGAAGAGTTTGCCTCGATCCAAACCGTTGCCAAAGAGAGAGATTCAAAGCCTGAACTGCTTCGCAGGTCCATGCCCAGCTGGGTGATGCAACCCTGGATTCCATCAGTTACAGAATCGACATTGTGGATCGACCTGGCATCTTGCTCATCCATCCACCTGGTGTGCCAGCCGTCTGGTGTAGCAGCCGAATGGTGCCGCGTCAGGCTGGAGGCATGAACCGCTGCGATTCAGCCCCCGTTCCTGCGACAAGCCCGCGGCATCGGGGCCCACACCTGCTTCGCCGCCATCGATCCCAGCCAGCGCCTTGCGTGCAGCACAACGCGTAATCGGACGGCTCGCCTGCTGCCGTAGCCGCCAACCGTCAGGGAAAGCCGGATCGGGCTGCTGAAACAGCACCAGAGCCCAGCGAACGCCGGAGCTATCGCGGAGCTCCCAGCGCTGGGGAGCCTCGCTGGCCTGAACGGCCAACGGGCTCAGCAACAGCAAGGCCAGCAGCACGGAGATCCAGCCAGCCAGCCTTTGAGCAGAAATGCGCAGGCAACAGACTCGCGTTTACCTGTGCACAACGATAATGTGTTGACGGAGAGGGCGGAGGTCTGCCTGCGGTCCATGTCCACGGGAGCGACCCGCCGCCAGGCTCACCTTCAGCAGCCCTTGCCAATTTCGTTCGGGTATCACCCATGACCACCACTGCACTGGCCCCATCCCGGGGCAACCCATGGTCGTCCTTCAAGGACTGGGTCACGAGCACCAACAACCGCCTCTATGTGGGCTGGTTCGGTGTGCTGATGATCCCCTGCTTGCTGGCTGCCAGCATCTGCTTTGTCCTTGCCTTCATCGGTGCACCGCCCGTTGACATCGACGGCGTGCGTGAACCGGTGAGCGGCAGTCTTCTTTATGGCAACAACATCATTACCGCGGCAATTGTGCCGTCCAGCAATGCGATTGGCCTTCATTTCTATCCGATGTGGGAGGCCAGAAGCCTTGCAGAATGGCTCTACAATGGTGGCCCCTATCAATTAATCATTTTCCACTTCCTGATCGGCATCTTCTGCTGGATGGGCCGGGAGTGGGAACTCAGCTACCGCCTCGGCATGCGCCCCTGGATCGCCGTGGCCTATTCCGCCCCCGTCGCAGCCGCCACAGCAGTGCTGCTGGTCTATGCCATTGGCCAGGGTTCCTTCTCTGATGCCCTACCGTTGGGCATCTCCGGCACCTTCAACTTCATGTTGGTGCTGCAGGCTGAGCACAATGTGTTGATGCACCCCTTCCACATGCTCGGTGTCGTTGGCGTATTCGGTGGCAGCTTGTTTTCCGCCATGCACGGCTCACTCGTCACCAGTTCTTTGGTGCGCGAAACCACTGAAACCGAATCCCAGAATCGGGGTTATAAGTTCGGCCAGGAGGAGGAAACCTACAACATCGTAGCCGCCCATGGCTACTTTGGGCGCCTGATCTTTCAGTACGCGTCATTCAATAACAGTCGCAGTCTGCACTTCTTTCTGGCCGCCTGGCCGGTGATTGGCATCTGGTTCGCCGCCTTGGCTGTGGTGAGTTTCTCCTTCAACCTCAATGGTCTTAACTTCAACCACTCGATCCTCGATCACCAGGGACGTGTGGTGAACACCTGGGCCGATGTGCTCAACCGTGGTGGCCTCGGTATTGAGGCGATGCATGAGCGCAATGTGCACAACTTTCCGCTCGATCTCGCCACAATCCACTCTCAACCCGTGGCCCTCACCGCACCTGTAATCGGTTAGCAGGACTTTGAATCCTGCCCAGCCGCAGAATCGGGTGATTAGTCGCGATCGATCATCCGTTCGCGCCTAGCGACAGCCGGGGCCTGGACATCCCAGGCCCCCTTCTTTGTTGAACACTCCCCCAGAATCAATGGCCATGCCACAAGCCAGGAGCTTTGTGCATCCACCGCCTATCCGTTTATAGACATCAGGACGCCACATGGTTCGGCCTGGTCCATGCTGATGAGCTCCTCACCGGGCCTTGTTCAGATCAATGGCTGGATCCTATTACTCGCGAGGTGGAGAAGCAGACCCAGGTGATTGTGAATTAGGGCTAATGATCAGCTGCAGGGTCGGATCTGATTGAAGTGGGACCAGTCAATCAGGCGTTGGTCGCCGGTACCTTCCACCATGTCGACAAAACAGCTGCCGTAACGAATGCGGTCGGCGGGGTAACTGCAGCGGGCATGGACTGGACGTTGCAAGGTTTCATCCAGGCCGCTGATCGACACCAGTACTTCGGCTTGGGCGGCGGCTAATTGGGCCGGGCTGAGCCCAAGCAGAGGGCTCTCGGTATCGATCGGATGCATCGCCGTCCAGGTGAGCAGAAAGGCCACGCTTTGATCCCTCAGCAAGGGCAGTGGATGCAAGCGGCGCATCAGGTGTCCCTCGCTGGTTCGCTCGTCGATGGCGAGAAAGACCTGCAAGCGGGCATCCAGCAGCGTGTTCTGGCGTTCATTGGCCAGACGGAAACTCAGGATGGTTTTGCCATTGTAGCTGTGGACTGTGATCAGTTCAGAGAAGCGGATGCGCACACTGCTGCGCGAAAAGCGAGCAAAGGCCAGGCCGGTGCTGAGGGCCATAAAGATCAACCCTGTCAGTGATTCGGCCGTCACCACCAGATTGACGTAGGTGCTCTTGGGATAGAGCGCTCCATAGCCAATCGAGCCCAGGGTCTGCACGGAAAAGAAAAACGATTGCTCGAATCCGGCTCGATCCAGTGCCCGGCCACCCAGGCCAGCTGGATCCAGTTGGTAAAGCGCTGCAAACACGACATTGACCAGCAGATAGAGCCCTGCCAACAGCGCCAGGAACAGGGGCCAGGGAACGGACAGCAGCAACAGGTAAGGCTCTCGCCAATGGCGGAACCAGGCGCCATGGCTGGTGGTGGTAAAAATGCCAGTCTGTCGGCGTAACAGCTGGGGCTGACGGGGCTTGGTTGATCGCCTCACGAATTTCGCCCCAGCGTCCAGACCCCGTTCTAGCTGATTTCATGCGCTTAAAAGCATGAAGGATTACCAACGATTCTGTTGTGGGCCTTGGGATCGCGCTACACACAGGCTTAGGCAATGCCGTCAAGACCATCAACCAGCGAGAGCACCAGATTCTGATCGTGGGCGGCGGTGCCGCTGGCCTCACCGTGGCCCACCTCCTGCTGCGGCTACGGCCAGGCCTGGATGTCGCCCTGCTCGAGCCATCACCTGATCACTACTACCAACCAGGCTGGACCCTGGTGGGCGGAGGCTTGTTTCAGCTGTCCCAGACCCGACGCGATCAAGGCACGCTGATTCCGGCTGGCTGCACTTGGATTCAGGCCGCCGCTACTGGTTTTGACCCTGAGCACAACCTGGTGCGAACCAGTGCCGATGCGACGATTGGTTATCAGGTGCTGGTGATGGCTGCCGGCCTGCAATGTCGCTGGGAGCGGATTGAAGGTCTGACCGATGCACTGGGCAGCCACGGGGTTTGTAGTAACTACTCCAAGGATTTTGCGCCTTATACCTGGGAGACCATTCAGAATTTCAAGGGTGGTACGGCTATTTTCACTGTGCCGGAAACTCCGATTAAATGCGGGGGTGCTCCCTTGAAGGCGTTGTTCATGGCGGACGATTACTTCAAGGCTAAAAGTGGCGTTGGCGTCAACAGCCGGGTGATCTTGGCCACGGCAGGCTCCTCCCTGTTTGCGGTACCGGCCTATGCCCGGGTGATCAAAAAGGTGATTCAGCGTCGGGGTATTGAGGTGCGCCTTCACTGCAATCTCCAGCAGGTGCACGCCAAGGAGCAGCTGGCGGTGTTTGCGGTCACGGATAGCGATGGCGGTGTCTCCCATCAAGAGATTGGTTTCGACATGCTTCATGCGGTGCCACCGATGACGGCACCTGAGGTGGTGCAGGCGAGTCCTCTGGCCGGCGAAGAGCCTGGTGGCTGGGTGGCTGCCGATCAGCTCACGACGCAACACCCCCAATACGCCAACATCTTCGCGCTTGGTGATGTGTCTGGATTGCCAACCTCCAGAACGGCTGGAGCCGTCCGCGGCGAGGCACCGGTGACAGCGGCCAATGTGCTGGCCTATTTGGATGGTTTACCCCTGAAGGCCCATTACGATGGCTATACCGTCTGCCCATTGATCACCGGCTATGGCAGCGTGGTGATGGCGGAATTTGACTACACCCAGAAGCCAGTCAGTTCGTTTCTGGTGGATCCCACCAAGGAACGCTGGAGCATGTGGCTGATGAAAACTCGTCTGCTCCCCTGGCTCTACTGGAACCGGATGATCAAAGGATTTCCCCATGAAGGGGCTTTTCTGAAGCCATGGGCGCCGCTGATCCACCTGCTCAGGCTCGATTACCGCGAACCCAGCGGCAGCAGCGACGACCCTGTGGGGCCCGCAGGCAGCTGTTGATCGCCTGGTTCCAGGATCAGCTCCACCCGGCAGGGCTCGCGCCGGCACGTCAGAGCGGTGGGCGCGGCAACGGCGCTTACCGCAGCCCGTTCAGGCCGACTGCAACTGTTGGAGCTGGGCCTCGAGCCGCTGCCTCAGACGGGTCTGCACCAGGGTGCAGAGATCGTCGACCAGCTCGCTGTCGGCACTCCAGATCGTGCGCACGCCATCGCGCTCGCAGCGCACCAGGTCGGCCCGCTGCAGCTGGCTGAGCTGGCGGCTGATGTGCGACTGGGAAAAGCCGGTGGCCTCGATCAGCGCCGCCACATCCATCGGCCCCGTCTTGAGCTGGCAGAGCAACTGGAGGCGGGCCGGCTCACTGAGCAGCCGGAAGAACTGGCTGTATTCCTCCAGCAATTGGGGGGAAGGCATGGAGCCGGCGACAGCCATGGTGTTGCTGTATGACGATAAAAGCATTATGCACCGCATCCTGACGGGGGCGCCAGTTCCGGACTAGCCGCGACGCCGAGCCTGCCCCTGCCGCATCCCACCGGAGCCAACGGCTTGCGCTTTTCCCCTTTATGCGGTTATCGTCATAACAGTCTGCGATTCCAGGCCGATGACCGTTGCACAGGCGCCTCTGCTCTCCCTGGCTGCCGCCGCCGGTGGCACAGCCCTGCTGTTCCGCCAGCTGTTTGATGCCGAGACCGGCACCTTCACCTACCTGCTCGCCGATGTGCCCAGTCGCCGCGCCGTGCTGATCGACTCGGTGTTCGAGCAGCACCAGCGTGATCTCTCCTTGATCCGTGAACTGGACCTGGAGCTGGTGGCCTCGATCGACACCCATGCCCATGCCGATCATGTGACCGGCAGCTGGTTGATGCACCAGGCCACCGGCTGTGCCATCGGCCTGGCGGCGGCGGCCGGCGCTGCCAATGTGACCCTGCCGCTGCACCACGGCGAGCGGCTGGCCTTCGGCGAGCGCTTTGTGGAGGTGCGCAGCACTCCCGGCCATACCGATGGCTGCATCAGCTTCGTGCTCGACGACCGCAGCATGGCCTTCACCGGCGATGCCTTGCTGGTGCGCGGCTGCGGTCGCTGCGACTTCCAGCAGGGCAATGCCCACAGCCTCTGGAACTCGATCAACCAGCAGATCTTCAGCTTGCCGGACGCCTGCCTGCTCTATCCCGGCCATGACTACACCGGCCGCAGCGTCACCTCAGTGGCGGAGGAAAAGGCGTTCAACGCCCGCCTCGGCGGCGCCGCCACCGAACGGGATTTCGTTGGTCATATGGAGAACATGAAGCTGCCCCACCCAGGCCGGATCGCCGAAGCTCTGCCTGGCAACATGCGCTCCGGCAAACCCCGGCATGCCGAAGTGGGCACCGCCTGGGCTCCGGTGGTGCGCAGCTACGCCGGCCTGCCGCAGTTGCCGCCCAACTGGGTGGCCGAACACCTGGGCCAGCTCACCATTCTCGACGTGCGCTCCCTCGAGGAGGTGAACGGGCCCGATGGCCACATCGAGGGTTCACTGCTGCTTCCCCTGCCGGAACTGGAGGCTCGCCGCGAGGAAATTGCCGCCGACCGGCCGCTGGTGGTGGTCTGCCATTCCGGCAGCCGCTCGGCCCTGGCCACCCAGCAGCTGCTCAAGGCGGGCCACCAGCAGGTGGCCAACCTGCACGGCGGTCTCAGCCGCTGGAGCGACGAAGGCTACCCCCTGAGCGTCAGCCCCCCGGGCTGAGCTCGACAGTCCACGTCAACCCCATCACCATCTCCAAGCTCATCGCCCCCCTGCCTGCCATGACCACCTCACCCCAAAGCGTTTCTGCCCAGGAGCTGGCTGACCAGCTGGCACTCCATCGGGTCACCGTGATTGATGTGCGTGAACCGATGGAATACGCCTCCGGCCACATCGCCGGCAGCCTCAACGTGCCGTTGGCGCAGCTGCCCAAGGCCGACCTGCCCCCGGGCCCGCTGGTGCTGATCTGCCAGAGCGGCAACCGCAGCCGTCAGGGACTGAAGCGTTTGCTGCAGAGCGGCTATCCGCAACCGCTGGCCGAGCTGGGGGGCGGCATCCCCACATGGCAGCAGGCGGGCCTCCCGGTGCGCAAGCTCAGCAACGCCCCCCTGCCGCTGATGCGTCAGGTGCAGATCGCCGCCGGTTCGCTGGTGCTGCTCGGCCTGATCCTCAGCCAACTCGTGGCCCCGGCCTGGATCCTGCTCACCTGGTTTGTCGGAGCCGGGCTCACCTTCGCCGGCATCAGCGGCTTCTGCGGCATGGCCCGGCTGCTGGCGCTGATGCCCTGGAATCGGGTGTCCGGCTGATGCCAGCAGCCGGCCTGCTGCTCCTGGCCATCGGCGGTGGCCTGATCGGTTTCCTGCTTTCGGTACTCGGTGCCGGCGGCTCGATCCTGCTGCTGCCCCTGCTGGTGACCGGTGCCGGCCTGAGCACCCGCGAAGCCGTGCCGCTGTCGTTGCTGGTGGTGATGCTGCTGGCCCTGGGCAACCTGGGGCCCTATCTGCGTCGTGGTCAGTTCGCCCCCAGGCCGGCCCTGATCCTCGGCCTGCCAGCCCTGGCCGGCAGCTGGATCGGCGGCAGCTGGGTGAAGGCCGGCCTGATCCCCGAACCGGTGCAGCTTGGCGTGTTCACGATCGCCGCCCTGTTCGCCTCCTGGCTGCTGACCCGCCGGCGCCAGGCCTCCCGCTCACCTGGCCCCTCGGCCACAACCGGTGGGTTGCCTGTGCTGCTGGCCCTGCAAGGAGTGCTAGTGGGTCTGCTCACCGGCATCGCCGGCGTCGGTGGTGGCTTCGCCATCGTGCCGGCCCTGGTGCTGCTGGCCGGCCTGCCGATGCCCCTGGCCAGTGGTACCAGCCTGCTGCTGATCGCCGTCAACGCCGTGGTGGCTCTGCTGGCGGTTGGTCACTGGCCGACAGCCAGCCTGCCACTGATGTTGCCGCTGGCCCTCGGCGGTGTGGTGGGCGGAACGCTGGGTCAACGTCTCGGGCCCCAGCTGAGTGAACAGCGATTGCGCCAGGGATTTTCAGCGCTGCTGCTCGTTTCGGCCCTGTTCAGCGGCTTCGAGGCCTGGCGGCGCCAGCCACAACCGCAAGCCAGAACGGAGTCGGTGCCAACCAGCCGAATTCATTCTCCATTTCTCCCCGCCAAAACCACGTAGCAGCTGTCGATCATGAGCAACCGCACCTTCCAACTCCGGCTACACAGCCGCCACACCCCACCAGAACGCCAGACCACAAACCTGGTGGTGGACTATCGCAACGAGCAGGGCATCTGGGAACCTCAACAGCTCAACTTGACGCTGCCGGGTTTTCGTCTCTATCTGATCTCGTTACTGCTCTGTCAGCATTTTTATCTGGTGGCGAATGCGCTGGAACGGCAGATTCCCCTGCATGCGGTGGAAGCCGATGTTGTGGTCACAACCAGCCATGACTGGATTGTGACCGCCGTTGAGGGGGAGTTCCGAATCCAACTCGATCCCAGCGCCAGCCCCCAGCAGCACCAGCTGGTCGATGGCGGGGTGATCGCCTCGATTCTGGAGCGAATGAAGCTCTGCCCCGTCTCGCGCAACCTGCCCGCTGGCGCCGAGAAGCGCATCGACCTCACCGTGCTGGCTTGACAGCTCCATCTAACACCTCGGGAAGATGGGGACCCCGCGCTCCCCAGGTGGCAGCGGCTAAAGCCGCCGCCACGGTGCAGGCCTTCAACGCAGGGCAGTAATGAGCGACGTGCCGACGACAAAGGCAATCCCCAGTACCACGATCACCTTGCGATCCGTGGTCTGGATCTGTTGAATCTCAGTGTCGCTGGCATTCCCCGCCTTTGCAAAGGCGACAATTGAACGAATCAACACCAACAGAATGAGGGGATAGGCAACAAGATAAATCTTGTCCATGAACACCAGATAGCCAAGGTCTGGGAGGGTTTCAGAATATCCTCTTTGTAGAAAGATTGCTGAAAGCAGGGCACCCATGGGCAGGGCCAGTCGTGCATCAATGGAGCGGGGATTGACGAGCAAGGCAACCAGGGCAGCCATCACCACGATTGCCAAAGGCAGCATCTGCTTCCACAGGAAGAAACTAAGGGGACGCTCAATGACCATCTCGAAGTTGGCTACGGAATAACTAGAAGGTTGCTCCACTTCGCCAAAATTGGTGCCATAGGCATGTTCCAGAATCTCACTTTTCCAACCCTTCAGCTTCCAGCCTGGAATTTCCAGCCTTTGATCAATTCCTGTAGATGATTCATCGAGCACGTAGGCAAGTTGGTTGACGCCATTGGTCGTATCTTCGATTCTGATTCCGAGGTTGTGGTGGTCCAAGGGGTAGTCAGCCAAGCTGAAGGGTTGTACGAAGCGTCCCTCCACACGGAATTGTTGATACTTGCTACCATCAGGCAGCTCCTTGGGCTTCTCCATCAACGGTTCCATCAACTTGCCCCATTCTTCAACCATATTGGTAAATTCAATCGTCGAGGAAGGATCGATATCTCCTTTCCAACGGAGCCATACATAAGTGTCTGCATAGAAGGTATTGCTTGCTTGATCGAGATCGTAAATTGCGACTGGATAAAAACCGATCTTGACCTGTTGGGCCCCCGGTGGTGGCGAAGCCATCGGGATATAGGTGCCTTTTCTGGCGGGATTGAGCGGCGTGCTTGCCTGTATCGGCGCTCCTGTCCCAAGCGCTAACAGGCCAATCATCGCCATGCCCAGAGCGAACAACCAGATTGTCCGTCGAGTCAATGTCATCGCAAATTAAGACAGTAATCATTCACGTTAGCTGCGGATGTGCCGCAACGGGAATGCCGGTTTCGGAAATGTGATAAGAGTTAAAGCTTAAGCCAGCGCAGGCCTCCGGGCAAAAAGCACAGGAATCACGGTTAAACAGAAACTGGCGTTGAAGTTCACCAGCTTGGTGAAGCGTCTGGCCGCGAACAGGGCGCCAGCTGCAGCCGGAGCGGGCTAACTACTACAAACGTATCTTGGCGACGTGGTGTTCACGTGGAAGAGCCGCAGGGGTAGGTCTCGATGCCTTCCAGGCAGTCCAGAATAAATAGCACTGGTCGATCTTACCTCTTAGTTCATCCATGGGATGGGATACATTCTCAGCCGTTGGTACTCCATCAAATGAGCTGATGACAACCTTCCAGAAGCGATGGCAGCTGATCGGCTCCAACGTCATGGGCTCGAGCCCATTGTTTCCTTGACGGAACCACCGCCACAACATGACCCTGCCGCAGCCGCGCGATCAGTCCAGTCATCCCAGCGGCAACCTCAACAGGCCTGGCGGGAACCCCGCCAGCAGACCTTAGCGCCCACTGACTGCCATATGATAATATTTGGTCTGTATCAGAGGGTCATGTGGTGAGCGCCAGATCCGTAGGCTGGCTGCAGCGCCTTTCCGTGCAGGAGTCTTCCCCGTTGCCGAGTGAAGAGCGGACAGCTCGCCTGAGCGTCCTGATCGACCCCAAGAAGAAGGCCTGTTTCGAGGCGCTGTGCAAGCAGGAAGACGTCACCCCCTCCCAGGTGGTGCGTCAACTGATTCGTGATTTCATCGAAACCAGAATGGGCCCCGACTGGCAGGAACAGGTGCTCGGTTCAGGACCCGAAGCCGACAGCTGAACTTAATTCCACCCCAAATTGAGACCTAATACTGAGAATCTAATGAGCAATGAACGCATCGGCTTTCGCTATCAGCACGGTGATTCCGTGATCAAACGCAATCCCCAGGGGCGCTCCCGCCGTGGCTGGGTGATGGCGCCCGTAGAGCAGGTCAATGCCCGTGGCACGAGCATGCCGGCTTACATGATTCGTTGGCGCGACAGCGAACGCGCCGAGCGGGTTCTTCAGCACATGTTGATTCAGGATCCCGATCCTTCCGCTCCCGCCGATCCCACCATCCTTACCCCGGTCAACACTTCGGCCACCTAGCGGCTGCCGTTGATTCCGGTTTGATTCCTTGCTCGTAGTGGCGGCAGCAACTCCTGCTCGTGCCACCTGGCTTAGTTGTTAAATTTTTGACATTTTTAAATATTATTTAAATCACATATAAGGGGTTAGTTCATGCAGGTCAGTTCCGTACGCAAGCAGTCGATGGGTACGTTGCGGCCGATGAGTGCCCTGCGTGATCAGTTCTCCCAGGGTTGGTACGGCTGGAGCGGTCTGCGCGACGATCTGCTGGCTGGCCTTTCGGTTGCCATGATTGCCATCCCGTTAGCCATGGCCTTGGCGATTGCCAGCGGGGTTCCGCCTCAGTACGGGCTCAATTCCGCCATCGTCGGCGGCATCCTGGCAGCCAGCTTCGGTGGCTCGCGCTTCAGCATCTCCGGCCCGACGGCCGCGTTCATCGTGCTGCTGGCGCCGATCAGCGCGCACTATGGCATGGCCGGACTGGCCACAGCAGGCCTGATGGCCGGGCTGCTTCTGGTGCTGTTCGCTCTCTGTCGGCTGGGCCGTTTGATTGAATACGTGCCTGAATCCGTCAGTCTCGGCTTCACCACGGGCATCGCCATCGTGATCGCCTTGCTTCAGTTCAATGATCTGCTCGGCCTCGGCATCAAGCACCTCCCGGAGCCTTTCCCACAACGCCTGCAGGCCCTGGTTTCGGCCTTGCCGCAGCTCGATGGCGCCAGCCTTGTCGTGAGCGGGGTGACGCTGATCTTTGCGCTCGCCTGGCCACAACGGCGCTGGATCATCCCTGGCTATCTGCCGGCGATTCTGGCGGGCACGCTGCTGTCCCTCTGGCTCGGTGGTCATGGTCATCCGATCGACACGATCGGTTCGCGCTTCACGTATCAAATCGACGGTGTTCTCGGCCATGGCGTGCCATCGATCCCTCCGGCAATCCAGCTCCCCTGGAATCTGCCGGGTGCGGAGGGTGGTACCTTTCAGCTGAACAGTCAGACGCTTTTCGAGCTGCTGCCTGCTGCCTTCATGATTGCGATGATGGGCTCGATTGAATCGCTGCTCTGCGCCGTCATTCTCGATCGCACCACCCGCACCCGACACCACTCCAACGGTGAGCTGCTGGGCCAGGGCATCGCCAATCTCATCACCCCTTTCTTCGGCGGTAACCCCGTCACGGCGGCCCTGGCCCGTTCAGCTGCCGATGTTTCAGCCGGAGCGCGTTCACCGCTCTCCGGTATCTTTCATTCGCTGTTCATCCTGCTGGCGGTGCTGATCTGCGCCCCACTGTTCTCGATCATCCCGATGGCTGCCATGGCTGGGGTGTTGCTGGTGGTGGCCTGGAACATGAGCGAAGCTCCCCACGCCTTGCGGTTGCTGCGCAGCGCTCCTCGTGCCGACCGGTTTGTCTTCCTCCTCTGTGTGGCGCTCACCGTGACCTTCGATATGGTGATCGCGATTGCTGTTGGTTGCGTTCTGGCGACGATGCTGTTGATGCGAGACCTGGCGCGCTTCACCCAGGTGCGTGATATCAGCACCAGCCGTCATTACAGCCAGGAGCCCCTGCCGCTGGGCTGGCGGATGGTGAAAATCACTGGTGCTATGTTCTTTGCAGCGGCTGAGGGTGTCCTCCGCGATCTGCTGGAAACCACCGAAGCAGACTCCAATCTGATTCTCTATGCCGATGGCATCACCGTCTTTGATGCTGGAGCAGCTTCGGCCTTTCACCGCTTTTTGCAGGAGTGCACCAGCCATCGCCATATCCGTGTCATCGTCACCGATCTCCAGCCCCAGGTGAGACAAGCCTTCGACGAAGCCGGACTCGACGACGGTGATACTCGATTCAAGATCTACTCCAGCCTGGCAGAGGCCATGGCTCTGGCCCGCGGCGAAGCCATTCCCGAATCCTGCCTGACCTGACCGGTCCGTACCGGACCCAGAGGCTGAAGCTGGGCGCAACGCTTGTGCTCGCTTCAGCCCCAGGCCCTGTCGGCTCCGCAGCTCCCGTCACGTCCGAGGTCTGGGTCAGAATCAATTGCCACGTCGAACGAACTCCATGCCACAGTCTCAACGGCGTTCCTTGTTGATGGCTCTGCTGGGCGGATGTCTCAGCAGCCTGATTCCCGCCCAGGCCTGGGCCCAGCAACCCAGTGGCCAGGCAGCTCAGCAGGCGATGTTCAACACCAAGGCTGAAGCCGAGGCCGCCGCTCCACGCTTCCACTGCAGCGGTGCCCATCCGATGGGCAACCAATGGATGCCCTGCGCCAGCCACGGAGCCGCCAGTGGTGGTCATGGCACGGCAACGCCGATGGGGCATTGATGACCTTGGACAAATCTGTGGTCTCTGGCTCGATGCATGCGCCAGCGGGCTGTGGCGGCAAGCCCAAGCTGCTGGCAGTCGGCATCGCTCCTCTGGGCATCATCTCGATCGGCATCGTGCCGATGGGGGTGGTCAGTATCGGTGTGGTGCCGATGGGCGTGGTCAGCATCGGCGCCGTGGGGATGGGCCTGATCAATCTCTGCGCCGTGGGCATGGGCCTGCTGGTGGCCGGCGTCAATGTGATGGGGATCTGGTGGGTCGGCTTTGAGGGTATGGGGCCCTACCGACTGGGGGCTGGTGCTGGTGCCATTCAGCATCAGCATCATCAACCGACTGGATCCAATCTCTACGCCTATCCCAGCAAGGCGGTGGCGCTGCAGAAAGCCAAGGAACTGGGCTGCGAGGGCGTGCATGCCATGGGCTCGCTGTGGATGCCCTGTGAGCAGCATCCAGCTCCTTGAAGCTGCAACACTTTTGATCACTTAACAGTATCAATGGTGCTTGAAAGCCGATCAAGAGGCTCGTCTTGATGCAAGGGCGTTTAGGATGGCAAAAGTTACCATCTCTTTGATGCACATCACCACGAAAGCTTTGCTCCTGCTATCGGGATTCATGCTCTCTCTCGTTAGCTCGTCCAACCTCTCAGCCCAGGCTGGATTCAGCCACCCCGACCTCCGTCGCTCTCATCCTGAGAGCCTTGATTGGCTGGCTTGTGGTGGTGGTGGCTCCGGCGCTTATCGGCGTCCCCCCAGGCCCGGCCATCGTCAACATCAAGCCACGGCTCCCACGGCTTTGCCCCCAACGGCGTCGAGTGTTGGCGGTAAGACTCTAACCCCAGTACTGACGCCAGGGCTCTGATCACAGATCAAAAATAGAGCGGGCTGATCATCAGTCCGCTCTTTTCTGCGTTATGGCGTTGTTGCCGAAAAACCTAGAATTTAAAGCTGGTCTTGATCAGTCCACCGAACTGGCTGAAGGTTTCACCGTTGGGTGTGGTCTGTCCCAGGGGGCGACTGAGAACACTGATGGCTGGCGTCACGCTGATGTTGTCCGTCAGCTGAAACTTGTACCACCACTCCCACACGACACCGCCATCATCGGGAGTGATGCCACCGGTGAGCGACGTGGCAAACACAGGTTGGCCCACGGCCATGCCGAAATCATTGCCTTTGACGAAGACATCGGTCCACTGCAGTCCGGCCATCCACGATTGGCTGGTGCTGAGGCTGCCTTCACTCTGACTGCTGAGGAAGGTGGTGCTGTTGATGCCCCAGCCCAGGCTCAGGGAAGGCAACCAGCCGCTTTCCAGCGGCTGCCAGTAGCCACTCAGGCCAAAGGCATTGGTGCGGGCCTCGTCATTGTGATCAATCGCTGAATGGGTGAAGGGTGTGGTGCCGGGCACAAACTCCGTTTCGGGTTGCACATAACTCCAGATGGCTGCCAGCCCAAACTGTTCTCCCGCATAGCCGAACTGAACGCTTCCCGTAGCACCGGATCCCTTGGTGCCCATGCCTCCTGCAGCTGGATCCCCCCCATCGGCATTGGTGGCCACATAGTTGGCACTGATGCTGAAGTTGTCTTTCTCCCACCAAAGGCCGGCACCGGCACCGCG
>CAIZOZ010000024.1 GCA_903934745.1 uncultured cyanobacterium | reverse complement strand
GTGGCGGCGAGGTAGCTGCCGCCGATGAACTCCAGCCGGTCGGCACGGCCCGGGCCATGGAGGTCAGCGTTGGCCGGTTCAAGACACCAGAGCGGACCCCGTTGAAACCAGTCCGTGGTTTCAGCCATCCGTACCCGCTTCATCCCGCAGCTGCCGCAGCACCGCCAGGGCCTCGCGGCGATGGGCCGGCCCATCCAGCAGGTTGTTGAACACATGGCGAATCACGCCGGCGCCGTCGATCACGTAGGTGACCCGACCCGGCAGCAGCCCGAGCACAGCGGGCACCCCGAAGGCCTTGCGCAGGGTGTTGCCCTTATCCACCAGCAGGGGAAAGGGCAGTTGGTGTTTGGCCGCAAAACGCTGATGACTCCTGGCGTCATCGCCGCTCACCCCCCAGACCTCAGCCCCCAGCGCCTGCAGATCGGCGTAGCTGTCCCGGAAGGCACAGGCCTCCATCGTGCAGCCGGGGGTGTCGTCTTTCGGATAAAAGAACAGCACGAGGGCCTGGCCGGCCAGGGCCTCGCTGCGTCGTTCAACCCCATGGGCATCGGCCAGGCTGATCAGGGGAGCGCGATCACCGCTGACAAGGGGATTGGGCATGGCACGCACAACAGATAACTAACCCTAAGGAGAGGCCAGCGCTGTTGTTTGCGGCTTGCCCGAGCTGGGACCATGGGAGGTGTTCAGCGGTGGGCCATGACGGAGCAACCCAGCTTCTGGGAGCAGACTGATCTGCTCACCTTCAACACCAAGGCCAGCATCACTCCGGATCAGGAGGCCAGTCCGGCCTCCGATCCGACACGGCTTGCCGCGCCACTGCCTGCCGCGATCCTGCCAATCGCAACGGTGCCAGCCAACGGGCTGCAGGGGCTGCCGGCTCGCGCCCCAGTGGCACTCACCGCCGTCACCCCTGCCCCAGGGGCAGAAACCGAGACGGAGATCCCAGCGCCAGCGTTACCCCAGGCGGATCGGCCGCCAGCCGCGGTGCAGGCCGAACCTGTGGTCAGCCTGTCGGGGCTGGCCGGGGCCAAAACCCGGGCCCTGCCGAGTTGCCCGGAACGGCTGCTGGTGCTCGACACCGAAACCACCGCGCTCAGCCGCGACCAAGGGCAATGCATCGAGGTGGGGGCCGTGCTGTTTCATGTGCCCAGCCGGGCGGTGCTGATGCAGGTGTCCTTCCTGCTGCCCTGCCCCAGCAATCCGGCGGAACCGATCAATGGCATCCCGGCGGCCGTGAGTCGGCTCAGCCAGCCCTGGCAGGCCGGCCTGGCCTGTTTCGAGGCCATGGTGGCAGCGGCGGATGCCGTGCTGGCCCATAACGCCAACTTCGATCGTCAGTGGTTCGGCCAGGCCCCCCTCCCAACTCTGTCCAAACCCTGGATCTGCTCGATGGAGGACATCCGCTGGCCAGCCGAACGCCAGCTGCGGGCCACACCATCGGTGCGGGATCTGGCCCTGGCCTATGGCATCCCGGTCTGGGCGGCCCATCGAGCGCTCACCGACTGCATCTATCTGATTCAGGTGTTGGAACGGTCGCCCGATCTGGAGCTGCTGCTGCAGTTGGCCCTGGAGCCGCGCCGCCTCTATCGAGCCTGTCTTGGCTATGCCGAGCGCCATCGCGCCAAGGAGGCTGGCTTCCGCTGGAATGAACCGGTGCGTGGCTCCTGGTGCCGGCGCCTGAGCGATCGGGAGGTGGAATCGCTCTCGTTTGCGGTCGAAGCGGTGGAGCGGTTGGACGGGGAGCTGCCGCGCACGGCCTGAACGCCCTGAGCCTGAATGCCCTCAATTGGTGGAAATCTCCGCCGATCGGCGCCGCGACGTGGGAATTGGTGGCAGCACAGGCAGATTTTGGCCAGGCTGCAGCGTGTCGAAGGGTGCCTAGGCCCATGGTTCCCAGCTCTCCAGCCCATTCCTTGCCACCTGGCGACTCGCCGGGGCCAGGCCTGCGCCGCTGGCAGGCGGCCCGAAGCTGGGCGCGGCTGATCCGCGAGGCGGAGGCGCTGTGGTCGGTGGATGTGCGCTGCCTGCATCGGTTGGCGGCGCGGGAGTTGGGCCAACTGGTGCAGGAGGTGCCGCCGCGACTGCGGCGACGGGTCAATCAGTGGCTGCGACGGTTCCACGTGCTGACCCGCCTGCCGTGAGCAGCAGCGGCTCGCCGTGGAGACAAGCGAACTTTATGTTCAGTTTCCGCCCTGGATCTGGCTGGAGTACACCACCGTGCTGGGCGCTTGCTGGAGCCTGTTGAACGCATCGCCATCGCTGGTGGCGCTGGCTGCGTGGAGTCTGAGACCGAGGGATTCAGCGATTCAGCAGAGAAGCAGACCTTGATCCTGCGGCCCGGCGATTAGTTCGAGCCTCGGGCGCGGCTTGGCCGCCCAGGTGAGTGCTGACATGTGTCGCGGACTGGATAGTCTGGACTGGTTGGTGTGGCTGGGTATGGCGGCTGAGCCTGAGGTTGAGGGCGGCCAAAAAAAAGCGAGGGGGCCAACCCTCGCCTTATTCTCCCTTGCCCGACCCTGTGAAAGGTCGCTCCACCATTATGCGTAGGGCGACTGGCGTGAACTGTGGTCGTTGACACCAGCTGAGATCTAAATGGGCAAAAGCTGACCGTAAGCGCGTCCATGGGTCCCCTGGTCAGTGAGCCAACGGATTGGCGGCCTGGCTTGTCATTCACCGCCCCAGCCAGCCGCAGCGGCCGCACAGGCGCGCCAGGTCACGGCCATCTCGGTCAGTGTCGGACTCTGCCAGCCAGCACTCGGCCAGCAGGCGCCATCGGTGACCAGCACGTTGCGTGCCCCCCAGCAGCGGTTCCAGGCGTCAACGACGCCGCCGGCCCGATCGCTCGCCATGCGGGCTCCGCCCAACTCATGGATGTAGTAGCCAGGCGGAGGGACCTCCGGCCGCACCGCCGCCGTGCGCAGAATCAGCGGTTCCAGCAGCGGCAATCTGAACAACTCTTCCAGTGGCCGGATCGTGCCGCCGCCAGCGGCCACCACGGCCTGCATGCGGCCGTGCATGTGGGCCACCATGGCGCTTTCATTGGGACCCCAGCGGCAGCTGATATGGGGCACCGCCAGTCCCCAGGCATCACGCACCTCGGGATCAAGGCTGATGCGATTGCTGGCGTCGGGCAGCACTTCGCCATGGGCAATCAGAAAACCCACGGCCTCCTCGGGACGGCGTTGCAGGGGCCGCGGTGGGTCAAAGCGCTGCAGAGCCGTCCAGATCCCATAGCCGCGCTGAAAGCCAAGGCCGTCGTTACCCCGCAGGTTCACCGTGTTGGGGATGAAGCAGCTACCGGCCCCAGATAGCTCAACCGGCCCCTGGGGCCTGGCGATGCCGGGAATTGAGAAGAAGCGGCAGGTGGAGATGTGATCCATCAGGTAGTGCCCCAGGCAGCCGGAGGGATCGATCAGGCCACCGCTCTGGCGGCCCTCCTGCGAATTGAGCAGGATTCGCACCGACTCGATCGTGGAGGCGCAGAGCACCACCAGCGGAGCCGCCACCCGCTCCATCCGGCCGCTGCGGGTATCGATCAGCACCACGGCCTCAGCTCGATCCTCACCAGGCTTCATCTGCAGATGGCTCACCTGGGCGTTGGCGCGCAACCGCACCCTGCCGGTGGCCAACGCTCGGGCCAAGGTCACCCCCTGGGCACTGGAGCGGGGCCACGGTTGGCTGGCCGTAGGCCGGGGCAAGGCAAAGCCACGCGAATGGATCAGCGGCAGCTCCAGCTCCTGGCCGATGGCACGCTGCAGATGGGCTTCACCAGGGGTGAGGGGCAAGGGCGGCAGGAACTCCCCATCGGGGAGCTGGGGCAAGCCATCGGCATGGCCATGGATGCCGAGCAGGCGCTCAAGCCGCCCGTAGAACGGAGCCAGCTCGGCACTGCCGATCGGCCAGCAAGGTCCATGGCCGTCCAGCTCACCGGCGCGGAATTCCGTCGGCGACAGCCGCAGGGTGATGCCACCCCAGGTGAGGCTTTTGCCGCCCACCTGGCGGCCGCGGGTCCACAGAAACGGCTGACTGGGGGGCGTGGTGTAGGGATTGAGCCGCTCATCGATGAACAGCTCCGGCTTGTGCTTCCAGTAGCCGGGATGGTTGGCCTGGCTGCGATGGCGACCGCCGGCGAGATGGGCAAGCCGCCGCAGGCTGTCGATCGGTTCATTGCTGCGGACCTGGGCGGGCGTCAGTTCGGGCCCGGCCTCCAGCAGCAGCACCCGCAGGCCCGATTCGGCCAGCACCATGGCCGCCACACTGCCGTTGGCCCCAGCACCCACGACGACAGCATCAACAGCTGTGTCATCAACAGCCGTGTCATCAACAGCCGTGCCATCGGGATAAGCGGCGTTGTCGATCGGAGCGGTCTCAGTCAACAGCGGCAAGCCTGGGAGGTCTGGGCGGCGATGGGCTGGCAAGGATTGAGCATGCAAGGCCCTGGCAGCCGAGCCACGCTTGGCATCAGAGCCACCAACGCAACGGGCTGATCCGAGCGGCTGCCGTTCCGCCTTGCCTCAGTCCACACCCCGGCCCAGCAGCAGATCGCGCGCTCCGTTCACGAGTTGCATGGTGTCATGTTGGCCACCGCGATCGGGGTGATGTTCTCCAGCGGCGTTTTTCCAGGCCCGCGTCACGGCCCCCTCGGTGATCCGGCCCGAGAGCGGCAGGTGCAGGCGCTGCCTGGCCACGATCGCCTCAAGGTCGGGATGTTTGCCCAAGGGCCCCCAATCGGCCTTGCTCAGGGCGGGGCTGCGCTTCTTGCCGCCCTTGCGGCGGGAGGTTTTGCCAACGCCGCCGCCGAATCCCCTGCGCTCCTCGCTGGCCTGCTCCGAAGCGGAGCTCGGCTCCTCGGCTGCGGATCTGGTGACCACCAACGGCAGTGGCCGCTCTTGTTTGGTCTGGGGCATCGCCATCACGGTTCGTTGCTCCAGTTTCCTGCATCATCCGCTTGGCCACCGGTGAGCGGCAACACCGTCTGGAGGCGCTCGGCTGACAGCACGCGCCGTCGCCTGTCGATGGGCACCCACAAAGGGCGGCGCTTCATGCTGACTCGATTGAAACGCGCCGCTTTCCCCGTGATCGATTCCCCCGCCCTGCGCCTTCCAAGGCTGGAGCGTCTGCTGGAGTTCCCGCCCTTCGTGCTGTCGCTGGTCTGTTCCCTGCTGCTGCCTCTTCCCCAGACCCTGTTGATGCCGGCGATTGCTGCCGCCAGCCTCGGCCCAGGCCTGGCCCTGGCGACGGCGCTGTGCTGGCCGCTGCGGGTTGAGGCTGACACCGTGATCGGCCAGCCTGGCCAAGGCGGCATCATCACGATCCGCCCCAGCTCCAACAGCGTCAGCAAGCAACAACTTCAGCAATTCGTAGGCATCTCAGGCGCCAACAGCGGTGCCAAGGCGTTATCGCTCAATCGCGTTGTGATTCCTGCGGGAGCCAGTGCCAAGGCCCATCGCCACATTGGCTCGGAATCAGCGATCTACATCATCCAAGGCACAGTGCTGACTCGCTATGGCGAAAAATTGCAATATTCAATTGTAAATCATGCCGGTGATTTCCTCTACATACCCGCTGGCCTGCCCCATCAACCCACCAATCTCAGCGCCAGTGAAGCTGCCGTGGCGATCGTCAGCCGCAACGATCCCAATGAACAGGAACATGTGGAGCTGATCGAAGCTGTCCCCCATGCCCATCCCTGAGCAGCTGCGATGCTGCAATGGAGCATGATCTATCCCGGCTCATCATCCCACCCAATCGATGGATTAGCAGGAGGCGATCAGCCATTCCGTTGCTGTTGGCCGGCGTCCATGGGGCATCCAGTTGCTGTTGGCTTGGTCGCTCCATTGGCTGCTTCGTTCACCGTGAACGGGCTGTTTTCAGTTGCCGGCTGATCGGCTACCGCCTTGACTGGGCGTTCGACTGGCGCCACGATTGGCGGCCTTGCTTGCACGGCTGGCCGCTCCTTGTTTGGCGCCTTGGTGAGCCGCCTGGTTTGTCCCTTTCACCTGGCAGCGCGTGGCCAGGGCGCGCTGCAGACGAGCAATGGCATCGGCCTGGCCCTGCAGGGCAAAGGCCTCCTGCTCCACCAGCTGACGGCCATGGTGATAGTTGTTCACCAGGATTCCACTGATTTCCTGGGACACCACCGGCGCCAAGGGCAGTTTCCAGCCCACCGGCGTCAGCACGCCATGGGGACAGCTCTGCACCGCATGGGTGGCCTCATGCAGAAACACCTGCTTGCCGATGCCCAACTCGAAGCTCAGCGGTGCAATCCAGAGCGTGCGGCTACTCAGCACAAATTCTCCATAACTGCCCCGGCTCGGCGGCGGGGCCAGTCGAATCCTGAACCCGTGCTGCCGCAAAGACTCCGCCAACGGCCGCAGCTCGGCCGGCAGCCCGGTGACAGGCGGGCCGACAGGCGGGCCGGCAGCCGGTAGACCCGAAACTGTCAGCACGGTCGGCGGCGGGGGCAGGGGCAGGGCGACGACCATCGCTCCAGCTTCACTCAAAACGCATGGTCGTGGGCGTTGCTGTCGTTCACAGTTCAACCATGGCTTCTGTTCTGCCCCACCTCCCTCACGCCACCAGGCCATGAGCAACCGTCTACCCAGCCACCGTTCTCCCAGCACCCCTGCCTCGGCCACCCCAGGCTTCGCCGGCAGGGCCGAGCTGCTGATGCGGCCCGCCGCCGAACGCTTCCACAGCCAGCACGACTGGCTCGACAGTTGGCACAGCTTCAGTTTCGCCAACCATCACGACCCCGCCTGGATGGGCTTCGGGCCCCTGCGGGTGATCAACGACGACTGCATCGCCGCGGGTCGGGGCTTCGGTATGCACCGCCATCAGGACATGGAAATCATCACGGTGATGGTGGCAGGCGAACTGCGTCACCAGGATTCGATCGGCCATCGCAGCACGCTCCACGCCGGTGAGGTCCAGTGCATGAGTGCCGGCACCGGCCTGCTGCACAGCGAGATCAATGGCTCGGATCAGAGTTGCCGTCTGCTGCAGATCTGGATCGAGCCGAGCCGCCAGGGCCTGCCCCCCAGCTACCAGCAGCGGCCGTTTCCGCCTGGTGCCGGCTGGAGCCTGTTGATTGATCCCGACGCCAGCCAAGGCGCCATGGCGATTCAGCGGCCGGTGCGGCTCTGGCGGGGTCAGCCGCCGGCTGGCAGCAGCCTCGATCTGCCCCTGGCCGCTGGCAGCCAGGGCTGGATTCAGATGATCAGCGGCGAGCTGGAGTTCCGTGTGCACGGGCCGTCCGGGGCCAGCACCGGCCGCCTGCGCCAGGGCGATGGGTTGGGCCTGCTGGCAGCCCAATCGGCCAACCAATCGGCAAACCGAGCAGCAAGCCGCACAGCAGCAAGCCGCACAGCCGAGCTGACGGCGGGTCCGCGGGCCTCACTCACGGCCCTAGCATCCGGCGCCGATCTGCTTTGTTTCGAGCTGGGCTGAAAGGGATGCGCTGGCTCGTCAGCGATTAACCATGCCACGCGCCAACTGGTTTCTGGCCCTTGTCGTACCCGAGCAGGCGGGCCTGAGCCAGCAGCTGCGCGATCTGCCCCCAGGCCAGCGGCCATTCCAGGCCGCTGATCTGCACATCACCGTGGCCTTTCTCGGTGCCTGTGATCGGACCCAGGCCTGGCAGGCCTGGCGGGCGATCGCCCCGCTGCAACATCCGGCCATCGCCGTGGCTGCCGCCGCCTGGCGGGCGATGGGGCCGCCGGAACACCCTTCGGCCTATGCCCTCACCCTCGGCCCGGATCCGCTCCAGGACCAAGGCCAGAGCTCCAGGCTCACCGCCACCCTGATCGAGCGCTGGCGCGAACCGGCCCTGGCCGCCGCTGGGCTGCCGAGCCAGCGGCGGCCGGCGCTGCCCCACATCACCCTGGCCAGGCCACGGAGGCGTGGAATGGAACAAGATCGGACGGCGATGGCCAGCTGGCTGCAGCAGGCGCCGCTGCCCCAGCAGCGCTTCATCCTGGGGGAGATCGGGCTGTACACCTGGGCCAGCGATCGCCAGCAGCAGTTGTTCCGCCTTGAGGCCCGGCGACCGCTGGATGCAGGCCAGAGCCGAGGATGATCCCAGTCCGCCTGCCTGTGGCCCGGATGTTGCCGTTTTCTGCTGCCTGCGAGCGCAACCAGCAACCGCTGCTGGCGGTGCTGCGCCAGTGGTTGCCCGCCGGCGCCCGGGTGCTGGAGATCGGCTCGGGCAGCGGCCAGCACGCCGTGTACTTCTGCCGGCAACTGGCTGGTCTGCACTGGCAGCCCAGCGATCGCAGCTACCACCTACCCG
The DNA here is from genome assembly GCA_903934745.1 of uncultured cyanobacterium. Lineage (GTDB taxonomy): Bacteria > Cyanobacteriota > Cyanobacteriia > PCC-6307 > Cyanobiaceae > Cyanobium. Next base: position 2,612 of record CAIZOZ010000024.1, on the reverse strand, counting down.
GCTTGGCCGCGCGCATCGCCCAGGAAGGCGGGCCTGATCCCCGTGCGGACAGCGGAGATGGGTTGCCCCTGGCGGCCGGCGCCGTACTGGCCGAACCGCTGGAACTGGATGTCGATCAGCTGGAACATTGGCCGCTGCCGCCGTTCGATGCGGTGTTCAGCGCCAACACGCTGCACATCATGCCGGCGGCTTCCATCCCCCAGCTGCTGGCCGGTGCGGCCCGGGTCTTGAACGCCGGTGGCTTGCTGCTGCTCTACGGCCCCTTCGATGAGGGCGGCGTCTCGAGCTCGCCCAGCAACGTCGCCTTTGATGCCCAGCTGCGCAGCCTGGATCCGGTCATGGGAATTCGCGATGCCCAACAGATCAGACAGCAGGCCCGCGGCCTCGGCCTGGAGCCGCTGGCGGATCTGGCGATGCCGGCCCACAACCGCACCCTGGTGTTCCGTGCCGGGGATGGCCAGCACTGAGCTGGGCCTTGGCAGGCTTGCTGGCAGCAGGGCCTGCAAGCCAGCAAAAACCTTGGTGTCACTGGAGTGATCAGCGCAGCTGATCACTGTCAGAGGCAATGCCGAACAATCAGACCCCCGGCCATCGGCAAACCCCCGTAAGCTTTTCTTTAGTTTCTTCCCCCACCCTCCATGGCTGATTCCACTTCCCGTTTCGGTTTCGTCGGTTTCGCCGAAACCTGGAATGGCCGCCTGGCGATGCTCGGTTTTGTGATCGGTCTGGCCACCGAGATCCTCACCGGCCAAGGCATCCTCGGCCAACTCGGCCTGGGCTGATCCAGCCCCTGCCTGTCTCGACGACAAACGTGGGTTTTCAGGCCCGGATGGTGGTGACCATCCGGGCCTTTTGCTGTCCGGTCAACGGCGGACAGCCTCCGGCTCAAGCATCATTGAATGCTGGTGATCCAGGGAAAATCGAAGCGGATTGCCCCCTGGTTAATCCTTCTCCCAGCGAAAGCCGATGTCATCCCAGGATCTGGGATCTTCGAGCGGTTCGAGGTGGGTGAAGACGTGGGTGCGCGGCAGGGCGATGGCGATCTCCTGCTCCAGCCCATCGCAGAACTCATGGCCCGCCTGCACGCTCCAGTCGCCGGGGACGAGCACATGAAAGGACACGAAGCGTCGTGAACCGGCCACCCGCGAGCGCAGGGCATGGAAGCGGATCTGCTCCGTTTCATGGCTGGCCAACAAGGCTTCCAGCTGGGCTTGGTCCTCCGCAGGCAAGGCGCGATCCAGCAGGCCGGATGCAGTTTCGTGCAGCAACTTCCAGCCGGTCACGATGATATTCAGCGCCACGGCAATGGCGATCAAGGAATCGAGAATCGTCAGTCCGGTGAGCTTCACCAGGGCGAGACCCAGCACCACGCCGAACGAGGTCCAGACATCGGTGAGCAGATGGTGGGCATCGGCCCGCAGGGTGATCGAGTGGAAACGGCGGGACGCCCGCAGCAACACCCAGGCCACGCCGGCATTCAAGGCCGTGGCCACAAGGGACAACCCCAGGCCGATACCGAGCTGCTCCAGCGGTTCAGGGTGCTGGAGCCGACCCACCGCTGCAGCGATGATCGCCAGGGCCGCCACCACGATCAGCACACTTTCGATGCCGCTGGAAAAGTATTCGGCTTTGAAGTGGCCGTAGTGATGGCTGCGATCCGCCGGTTTGCCGGCCAGGGTCAGGGCCCAGAAGGCACCCAGGGCCGCCACCAGATTCACGCCGGATTCCATCGCATCAGACAGCAGTCCCACCGAACCGGTGAGCCGCCAGGCCGCTGTCTTGAGCGCGATTGTGGCCACTGCCGCGGCCACCGACAAAAGCGTGTACGAACGCGCTGAGGCGAAGGCCATGGGGATGGTGGGAACGGATCAGACCCGATCAGGTTGGAGCCGCTTTCGCGGCCTGGGGCCCTTCGCTTTGAAGCCGCGACGCCACTGATCCAACCAGTCTCGAGATCGATCGCCCCGTTGCAGCTCCAGGCTGGGGCCTGAGGGAGAGCCTTGACCTTGGGGGGGGGGGGCTTGGACAGGGGGATCCGGGACTAACGGAAACCCGTACAACGCACCCATGGACTCTCCAGTCGCATGGAGACTGCAAGCTGATGGCATCGGGCGTTTTCCCTTTCGGAATCCCTCGAGCCAACCCCCACCGAGGCACACTCCATGACCCATGCCCTCCCCTCTGCCGTCGCCACGGTCTGCCGCCATGGCTGCGGCTGTGCCACTGTCCCGATCAGCCTCGACCAGCACCACTGCCATTGCGGCTGTGGTTGCGACCTGAGCTGCGCCTGCACCCAGGGAGCAGCCTGTGGCTGCGGCTGCACATCGACGCCGGCCTGATCCATCACAGGGGCCGCAAGCGGCCCCTGCCGTTCCACGGCTTGCCGTTTCACGGTTTGCCGTTTCACGGCTTGCCACTCAACGGCTTGCCACTCAACGACCCGCCGCTGTTGAGTTCCACTGCCGGTACCACTGCTCCATCTGCTGGATTTCTTCGCTCTGCACCCGCACCATCGCCGCCTGCAGATCCCGCAACTCGGGATGCTGACTGTTGACCTGGGCCATGGAGGCCATCATCACGCCCATCCGATGGTGGGGAATCATCTGCTCAAT
>CAIZOZ010000023.1 GCA_903934745.1 uncultured cyanobacterium | reverse complement strand
GACGGCCTGCTGGCGGAGAACGCGGCCCTGCAGCGGGAGGTGCGCCAACTGCGCCAGCAGCTGGAGCAGTTGCGGCAGACCCGTCCGCCTGACGTTGGCTGCCGGGTCAGCAACGGGGCCGCGCCCACCATCACTCCCCAGCTGGTGGAGCGCTGGGGGCAGGCCATGGCCCGCCATCCCGGCTGGTTGGGGTTGCGGATCGGCCCGCCCGGGGGCCTGCGGGGCCTGGTCGAGGAGCTGCGCGCCCAGGCCTGGAACCCCGCCCTCAGCTTGGAGGAGGAGCTCAATCGCCGTCAGGCCGGTCTCGGCGCCGAGCTGGCGGCTGCCCTGCGGGGGCCCCACAGCCGCAGCCGTTGGGCGGTACGTGCCGCCTTCGCGCTCTACGGCCCCCGGGCGAGCGAGTGGCTGAGCGATGAACCGTGGCGGGTGGTGGCGGAGCTGCGGCGACGGCTGGACAGGCAGGAACAGGGCCGGGGGACCCGCACCGCGAACCACAGCGCCACTGGCGGACCCACCGATGGGCCCTCCAGTGGCCCCACCGATGGGCCCTCCAGTGGCCCCACCGATGGCGCCGGGCCGAAGCGGAAGCCACCGCCGCCTGATCCCCGGCGCGAGGCGCTCCGGCTGCTGGGTCTGGAGGCCGGCGCCAGCCGGGACATGATCAAGCGCACCTACCGCCAGCTGGCCAAGAACCACCATCCCGACCTGGGCGGCGATGCCGAGGCCTTCCTGCGCCTGGATGCTGCCTATCGATTGCTGATGGCCAGTTGATGGTCGGCTGGTCGGCTATACCTCCGCCAGCACCTTCGCCTCCTCGGCGGCGCTCAGCACTCGGCCGCTGTCCCCAAAGCCCTCGAGTTGATCGAAGTTGAGGTAGCGGTAGAGCTCATTGGCCTGGGGGTCGATCTTGGCTGTGGCGATGGTCAGGTATTCGGCTGGAGTGGGAATGCGGCCCAGCTGGGCGCACACCGCCGCCAGTTCGGCGCTGCCCAGATACACCTGGGCGCCATTGCCGAGGCGGTTGTTGAAGTTGCGGGTGCTGGTGGAAAACACGGTGGTGTTGTCCTCCACCCGGGCTTGATTGCCCATGCAGAGGGAACAGCCGGGCATCTCCATGCGGCTGCCGGCCGCCTCGAAGGTGGCGTAGTAGCCCTCCTGTTTCAGCATCTCCTCATCCATGCGGGTGGGTGGGCAGACCCAGAGGTTGGCCTTGTTGGCACCCTGGCCCTCCAGCACCTTGGCGGCGGCGCGGTAGTGGCCGATGTTGGTCATGCAGGAACCGATGAACACCTCATCAATTCGTTCTCCGGCCACCGCCGAGAGCAGCTTGACGTTGTCCGGGTCGTTGGGGCAGGCCAAGATCGGCTCTTTGAGTTCATCGAGGTTGATCTCGATCACGGCGGCGTACTCGGCGTCGGCGTCGGCCTCCAGCAGCACCGGATCGGCCAGCCAGGCCTCCATCGCTTTGATGCGGCGGGCCAGGGTGCGGGCATCCTGGTAGCCGCGGGCGATCATGTTCTTCATCAGCGCCACGTTGCTGCGCAGATATTCGCTCACTGTTTCCACCGAGAGCTTGATCGTGCTGCCGGCGCAGGAGCGCTCGGCGGTGGCATCGGTGAGCTCGAAGGCCTGCTCGAGCTTGAGATCGGGCAATCCCTCGATTTCCATGATCCGGCCGGAAAAGATGTTTTTCTTGCCGGCTTTGGCCACCGTGAGCAGACCCTGCTGGATCGCCACATAGGGAATGGCGTTGACCACATCGCGCAGGGTGACGCCCGGCTGCAGGGAGCCGGTGAACTTCACCAGCACCGATTCGGGCATGTCCAGCGGCATGGCGCCGATCGCGGCGGCGAAGGCCACCAGGCCGGAGCCGGCCGGGAAGGAGATGCCCAAAGGGAAGCGGGTGTGGCTGTCGCCGCCGGTGCCCACGGTGTCAGGCAGCAGCAGGCGGTTGAGCCAGCTGTGGATGATGCCGTCGCCGGGGCGCAGGGCGACGCCACCGCGGGAACTGATGAAATCGGGCAGCTCGGCGTGGGTTTTCAAGTCCACCGGCTTGGGATAGGCGGCGGTGTGGCAGAAGCTCTGCATCACCAGATCGGCCGAGAAGCCCAGGCAGGCCAGCTCCTTCATCTCATCGCGGGTCATCGGCCCGGTGGTGTCCTGGGAGCCGACGGTGGTCATCAGCGGTTCACAGCTGCTGCCGGGGCGCACGCCGGCCAGGCCGCAGGCCTTGCCCACCATCTTCTGGGCCAGGGTGAAGCCCTTGCCGCTGTCGCTCGGGGCCACCGGGCGGATGAACAGCTCGCTGGCGGACAGGCCCAGCTGGGCGCGCACCTTGTCGGTGAGGGAGCGGCCGATCAGCAGCGGGATGCGGCCGCCGGCGCGCACCTCATCGGTGATCGTGCTGGGCTTGAGCTCGAAGCGGGCGACGATCTCGCCGGCACTGGCTTCGCCGGCGGCGCGCTCGATCGTGCCGGCGTAGGGGCGGATCGTGATCACATCGCCGGAGTGGAGTGCCGTGACGTCGCATTCGATCGGCAGGGCGCCGGAATCCTCAGCGGTGTTGAAGAAGATCGGTGCGATCTTGCCGCCCAGAATCACCCCGCCCGAGCGCTTGTTGGGCACATGGGGGATGTCGGTGCCGGTGTGCCACAGCACCGAGTTGATCGCCGATTTGCGCGAGCTGCCGGTGCCCACCACATCGCCCACGTAGGCGACGGGATGGCCTTTTTGCTTGAGCTCGCTGATCAGGTCCAGTCCACCGGGCATTCGCGTTTCCAGCATCGCGTTGGCGTGCAGGGGGATGTCCGGGCGGGTGGGGGCGTGGGTGGCGGGGGAGAGGTCGTCGGTGTTGGTTTCGCCCTCCACCTTGAACACGGTGACGGTGATCTCGGCCGGCAGTTCGGGTTTGGCGGTGAACCATTCGGCGTTGGCCCAGCTCTCCACCACCTGGTTGGCATACGGATTGGCTGCGGCCAGCTCCAGCACGTCGTTGAAGGCGTCGTAGACGAGCAGGGTGCGGCTCAGGCCGGTGGCCGCCTCAGCGGCGATGGCTGGATCAGGGTTCGAGAGCAGCGCGATCAGCGCGCTGACGTTGTAGCCGCCGATCATGGTGGCCAGCAGCTGCACCGCCTCCATCGGGCTGACCAGGGGGCTGGTGGTGTGGCCTTGGGCGATCGCACTCAGCCAGGTGGCCTTGACGTAGGCGGCCTCATCGACGCCTGGGGGGATCCGCTCGCACAGCAGGTCGAGCAGAAAGGCGTCCTCGCCGGCGGGGGGGTGTTCCAGCAGCCCGGTGAGGGCTGAGGCCTGTGCGGCGTTCAGGGGCAGGGCCGGCACCCCGAGGGCCTCGCGCTCGGAGGCGGCAGTGCGGTAGCTGTTCAGCAGCCCGGCGCTGGAGTGGGGGGCGGTTGTCATTCTTTTCAACTCAGCACGTGGCGTGG
>CAIZOZ010000022.1 GCA_903934745.1 uncultured cyanobacterium | reverse complement strand
CTCCAGCCGCTGCTTGGCGCTGGCATTGCGGCCGTCGTTGATCAGCAGGCAGTGGGAGGCCGCCGCCCCCCGGCCGACCCGGCCGCGCAACTGATGCAGCTGGGCCAGGCCGAAGCGATCGGCGTGCTCGATCACCATCACGCTGGCGGCCGGCACGTCCACCCCCACCTCCACCACGGTGGTGGAAACCAGCACCTGACAACTGCCGCCGGCAAAGGCGGCGATGGCGCGCTGCTTCGCCTCGCTGTTGAGCCGCCCATGCAGCAGACCCACCTCGAGATCGGGAAACACCGTCTCAGCCAGATGGCGATGCACCTCCACCGCTGAGCGCAGATCAACCTTCTCCGATTCCTCCACCAGCGGCAGCACCACATAGGCCCGCTGCCCCAGGGCCACCTGGTCACGGATCAGGGCCCAGGCCTGATCTCGCTCGCCGCCGCGCAGCAGCCTGGTGCGGATGGGGGTGCGCCCCGGCGGCAGTTCGTCGATCTGGCTGACATCGAGATCGCCGTGCACAGCCAGGGCCAGGGTGCGGGGAATCGGCGTCGCCGTCATCGTGAGCAGATGGGGTTGCAGCCCCTTGGCCAGCAGGCGATTGCGCTGCCGCACCCCGAAGCGGTGCTGTTCATCCACCACCACCAGGCCGAGCCGATCGAACTGCACGGGATCTTCGAGCAAGGCATGGGTGCCCACCAGCAGCTGCAGCTGCCCATTGGCCAGATCCTGCAGGATCTGGCGCCGGCGCCGCAGGGGGGTTGAACCCGAGAGCAGCTCGACACTCACCTGCAGGGGGTTGAGCCATTCGACCAGCTTGGCGTAGTGCTGTTGGGCCAACACCTCAGTCGGAGCCATCAGGGCGCCCTGGCAGCCCGCTTCAATCGAAGCCAGCAAGGAGGCCAGGGCCACCACGGTCTTGCCACTGCCCACGTCGCCCTGCACCAGGCGGGCCATCGGTTGCGGTCTGGCCATGTCGGCCTGGATTTCAGCCAGCACCCGCTGCTGGGCGGCGGTGAAGCGGAAGGGCAGCAGCTCGAGGAAGCGGGCCAGCAGATCCACCTGGCCCGGCAACAACAACAGCGGTGGCGCCTGGAGGCGGCGCAGGCGTTCGCGGCGTTGGGCCAGGGCCAGCTGCAGCAGCAGGAACTCGTCGAACACCAGCCGTTGGCGACTGGCCTGCAGTTGCTGGCGATCGCGCGGCTGGTGGATCTGCTCCAGGGCGGTGGCGCGACCGGAGAAGCCCAGCTCCTGCCGCAGCGCCAGTGGCAACGGATCCGGCCAATGGCTCACCAGGGGCAGCAGGCTGGCGATTGCCCGCCGCAACCGCTCCGCCGTCAGCCCTTCGGTGAGCGCATAAACGGGCACCAGGCGGCCGATCTGCTCGGAGCGCACCTCGGCGCCGGGGGACTCCAGCACCTCGATCAGCGGATCGTTGAAGGTGGGCCCGTAGGGGGTGTCGCGCACCAGGCCGCTGACGGCGACCGTGGCGCCGGGGGGGAATTGGCGCTGCTGGGACTTCAGCCAGCCGGGACTGGAGAAGCGCTTGCCGGCAAAAAAACGCGACACCCGCAACCGGCCGGTGACATCGTGCAGCTGCAGCTCCAGGATCGACAGGTTGGGGTTGCGGGGGCTGGCGAAGGCATGACTGCTGCGCACGGTGGCGACGATCGTGGCGCTGCGGCCGCTCTCGAGGCCGGCAATGCGCACGAGATGGGCGTAGTCGAGGTAGTCGCGGGGGTAGTGATGCAGCAGATCCCTCACCACCAGCAGCCCCAGGCCCGCCAGCAGGGTGGCGAGCTTGGGGCCGATGCCTGGGATTTCCACCAGGGGCCTGTCAGCCTCCAGCCGCCGTCCGCCAGCGGCCGGCGCAGCCGGGGCAGGCTCCTGGCCCAAACGCAGCCGCGGCGGGGCCACGGGCAGCACCGGCAGCTGGCTGCGGCGCAGCTCATGCAGCTTCTGCCGCAACTGGGCCACCAGCTGCCGTCGCCGGCCTGCACTTTGCTCGGCATAGGTGCGGAAGCCAGCCAGCAACAGCACCAGGGCCTGGTGCTGATCGGCGGAGCCACTGACGGGGGGCTGGCTCAGGCTCTGCACCACGAAGGCGCTGTAGGTGAGCTGGCGTCCCTTGACATCGATGAAACCGCGATCAGCCTCCAGCTGACAGGCCTGCTGCAGCGCGGCATACCAGCGCTCAAAGGCTGCTGGAGGTGCTGAGGTTGAGCCTGGCCCGGCCAATGCTGGCTCTGTTACAGCCGCAGGGAAAACCGCCGCAGAGGAAACCGTGGGATCAGAAACCGTCGCCTGGTTCAGGCCTGGGGAGGACGGCATTTGCGAATGTCCTGCAGCCACAGCCGTTCCGCCTCGTGTGCCTGGAGCCGCCGTTGCAGGCGCCGGTATTGATGGGCCATTCTGCGCAACTCCTGGCGTTGCTGCTGCAGGCGCCGCCGGCAGGTGCGCAGCCGCGGTTCGTCCATCTCCAGATCCACCGGCCGCAGCAGGATCGCCAGGGCATGCACCTCCGCCATGCCGGGCCGCAGGCTGAAGGGCAGCTGCAGATGGAGCACATTCGAAGGGGAGGCCATCGTGTCCACCTGACCCTCCAGCACCGCATCGAGGAGGCTGACCGGTAGCAGGCCCCGGCTGATGCCCACCCGCAGCAGTTCAACGTTCAAGGCGTGGGAGAGGTTGCGCAGACGCCGCAGCAGCGCCTGCTCCAAGCCATCCAGCCAGCGCAGCAGGGTGATCGGATCTCGAGGCAGCTGGCCGTCGCGCCAGGGGGAACTGGCTCCCTGATCGGAAACCGCTGGCCGCTGGCGCCCCCGATCCCTGGAATCATCCATGGCTTCGCGGACGATCTTCAGGATCGCCGCGGCATCCGGTCCCTGGGCCAGCCGTTGTTCGAGGCTGTCTGCCGCCAGCTCCATGACCTCAGGATCGGAGGCGTCCGGATCGGTGGTGTCGGGATCGAACATGGACGGATCCAGCTCTGGATCCTCGGTGTCGAAGTCGTCGTCGTCGTCGGCATCAGCATCATCGGCTTCGGCTGTCTCAGCGTCGGCCGGGTTTGACCCGGTGGCAGTGGCACCGACGTCGAGGCTGGCTGCAGCCGCCTCCCACAGCGGCTGTTGCTCCTGCGAGTCCGCCTCAGCGAGCGCATCCAAGCCTGCCAACTCAGGCGTCGGGGGCGCCATAGCCCGCCAGCCGCCGACGGGGCCGCTGAGGGGCAGGGAGAAATCCAGCCGAATCGAACCGGCGGGCAGGGGACTATCGGCCGCACTCAGGCCTGGATCCTCGCAGCGGTCGGTCGCTGAGCGACCCGCAGCGTCGGCTTCCGCCTCAGTTGCGTCAGGGTTAGGGGCGGTTGCACCGGAGCTCAGCTGCTGCAGCAGTTCGCGTTGCTGGCGGCGCTGGCGATGCTGCGCTTCCCGATCCATCTGGTCGGCCAGGGCCGTGAGCTGCTCAACCGTGAGCAAGCTGGTACAGCGCTGCACCAGCGCCAGGATTCGGCCGTGGAGCGCCTGACGCTCCTGGTCGGGTAAGGCCGCATAGCGCTGCGGATGCACCTGGGTGGCCAGATGGAAACAGGCTTGTTCCACCCGCGCCGGTAACACCTGCCTGAGCACCTGCAGGTACAGGGCCAGGTGGCGGTAGAGCGCAGGATTGGAGGCCGCCAGGGCGGCGGCCATGGCCTCGATCGGATCGGCAGGAGCGCCGTGGTCCGCGGGAGATGTCACCGGAAGGGGTTCAGGAGCAAGGCTCAGGAGTAGGACTCAGGCCGTTTTGGTCATCGCCGCCACCTCCGCGGCGAAATCAGACTTCTCCACTTCAATCCCTTCACCGAGCGTGTAGCGAGTGAAGCGACGCACCTGAATGTTTTCACCGGTTTTACCGGCGGCCTGCTTGACCATCTCGCCCACCGTGATCGTGTTGTCGCGGATGAAGGCCTGCTCCAGCAGGGCCAATTCCTTGAGCCGCTTGCCGATGCGGCCCTCGACAATCTTCACCTTCATCGCCTCGGGTTTGCCGGCGAGGTCGTCGCGGCCCATCTCGATCGCCTTCTCACGCTCGGCGATCTCCGCAGGAATCTCCTCGGTGTTCACGTATTCAACATTGGGGCAGGCAGCGATCTGCATCGCCACGTTGCGAACCAGTTCCTGAAACAGTTCGCCGCGGGCGACAAAATCGGTTTCGCAGTTCACTTCCACCAGCACACCAACGCGGGCCCCGGTGTGGATATAGCTGCCAACGGCACCTTCGGCTGCAGTCCGTCCCGATTTCTTCTCAGCGGTGGCAATGCCCTTCTGGCGCAACCATTCGGCGGCCTTGGTCATGTCACCGGCGGACTCGGTGAGGGCCTTCTTGCAATCCATCATGCCGGCGCCGGTCTTGTCGCGCAGGTCTTTGACGAGCTTGGCGGTGATGATCTCAGCCATGGGTCGAGAAAGGGAAAACGTGGGTATCCGGTGGGGGGGGGGGATTGCGATCAGGGCGCACTCAGCGACCGCTCTGCGGCGTGCTGGCCAGCCGTATCGAGGGGACGACAACGGTGCTTCCGGCAAGCGCGCAGTCGGCCAAGGCCCGTGGAGATCGACAGATTGCAGGAGTCTGGCACCCCTGGCTGGGGTCGAACGCCGGGACGCCGCAGCGCCCTCTAACGGCGTTCAACCAACTTCGACTCAGCCTT
>CAIZOZ010000021.1 GCA_903934745.1 uncultured cyanobacterium | reverse complement strand
GGCAGCTTGCTGCGGCGCCCGAGGGCCAGCACCACCCCGAGCGGAAAGCTCAGGGCCATGGCGAAGCTGGCCATCACCAGCGTCAGCAGCAGGCCTCCCCAGTCGCCGGGAGCCACCGCAGCCAGGCCCAGGCCACCGCCGATCAGCCAGAACCCCAGTAGATAAAGGAGAGGCCAGAGCAAGCCCAGCAGCTTCAGGCTACGGCGATGGAGGCCTGGGCCCCAGCGACCCGCCGCCCAGCGCAGCGTCAGCAGCACCGCAGCCAGCAGCCACCAGCGCCACTGCAGCGGCGCCGCCAGGCCGAGAGCGGCCGGGAGCAGCAGGGCCAGCAGCGTGATCAGCACGGCGGCGATGCGGTCATGGCGGGGCCAGAGGCGGGCCTGCTCGCGGCGATCAGCCCGGGGCCAGGCCCGCAGCAGCCCCCAGCTCAGGCCGGCCTGGGCCGCCAGCAAGCTGCCCAGCAGCCAGAGGCGCCATTGCTGGGCCAGCGGATAGCGCCCCACCAGCAGCAGCATGCTGTTGAGCTGCAACACCGCCCAGTCGGCCCGGCCGATCGCCCAGCCCAGCAGCTGCAGGGCAGCCCAGACGATCAGGGTGAGCAGGCCAAGGCTCAGCAGCCCATCAGCGAGGGTGGGAGCCAGCTGGGCACGCAACTGCTGCAGCGGCCGCAGCAGCGCTGCCGAGCGGGGCTTGTCGGTCGGGGGGGAGGGTGCGTTCATCTCAGCGTTCACGCACCTGCACCAGCCGGTTGAGCCCATTCATGGCGGCGGAGATCAGCAGATCAATCGCCAGATAAGCCCCCAGCAGCACCAGCACCACTTCCACGGCCCGGCCGGTCTGATTCAGGGTGGTTTCAGCCACCGAGTAGAGGTCGGTGAAGCCGCAGGCGAGCGCCAGGGACGACGCCTTGGCCAGGCTGATGTACTGGTTGGTGAGACCCGGCACGATCACCCGCAGCGCCTGGGGCAGCACGATGTGACGCAGGGTGGCGGCCCGGCGCAGGCCCAGGGAGCCAGCCGCCTCCCACTGGCCACGGGGCACCGAGGCGATCCCGCCGCGCACCACCTCGGCAATGAAGGCGCCGATGTAGGTGATCAGACCGGTGAGCAGCGCCCCGAACTCCACCGAGAGATGCAGCGGTGCCTGCCAGCTGCCGTTCACCCACTGGGGAAGCTGCCAGCTGCCAGCAGCAAAGCCGGCCAGGTAGAGGCCCGATTTGGCCAGCACCAGCACCGGCAGCCGCAGGGCGGCACTGCCATCGGGCAGGGCCAGAAACACGACGAAATACCAGAACAGCAGCTGCAGCAACAGCGGCACATTGCGCACCAGCTCGACATACCCCCGGGCCAGGCCCCGCAGCAGGCCATTGCGACTGAAGGCAGCCATGCCCACCAGCAACCCCAGCAGACTCGAACCCAGCAGGGCGATCACAATCACCCGCAGGGTGTTGAGCAACCCCGCCAGCAGCGCCCAGCCGTAGGACATCGAGGCGTTGAACGGCAGCAGCGTTTCGGAGAGATCGAACCCCGCCGGCTGACCCAGCCAGCGCCAGCTGAGCAGTAACCCGGCGGCGCTGAGATTGCGCACCAGGTTGGTCATCAGCAGCGCCACCAGCACCAGCACCGCCAGGCCCACCCCAGCCTGGAGCAGCCAGGGCAGGACGCGGCGATCGCGCCACCAGGGCGTGCTGTTCATCGGAACGGCGGCGCAAACAGCAGGCCGCCCTCCTTCCAGAGGCGATTGGGGCCGCGGGCTATCTTCAGGGGCGAGCCCTCGCCGACATTGCGGCTGTAGATCTCGCCGTAATTACCCACGGCGCTGATCAGCTTCACCACGAAGTCATCGCTCAGACCCAGCTGACTGCCGAGGTTGCCCTCCACCCCCAGCAAACGGCGGCGATCAGCCAGCTTCGGATTGGCCTTGGCTTCCGCCAGCTTGGCCGCCACATTCGCCTGGGTGATCCCCTGCTCTTCGGCTTCAAACAGGGCATAGACAATCCAGCGCACCGCATCGGCCCAGGC
>CAIZOZ010000020.1 GCA_903934745.1 uncultured cyanobacterium | reverse complement strand
TGATCCGGTTCGATCGCCAGGCTGCGGCAACGCAGGCTCTCAAGAGCGCCCACACCCCGGCGATGGACGAGTTGCTGGACGAGGCGCAGGCTGGTGCTGGCATCGCGCAGCCCCATGGCCAGCAGCAGCTCGGCCTCAAGATCGGGGCGCGCAGGCATGGACGGGGCGGATCCGGGAGCGGGCTGGGGCACGGTGGCTCAGGTGAGTTTGCGATCCAGCAGGGGACGGATCGCCAGGAAAAGACCAACTGCCAGCGCCGCCAGGATCCCGAGACAGGTGGCAGCGCTGAGATCGCCGTAGGGAGCGTTCAGCACCACATTGGAGAGGTGGAACGCCCCGCCATAGGCGGCACGGATGGGTTCAATCGCGAAGGTAAGGGGATTCAGCGCCGCTAGCCAGCCCAACCAGGTCGGCATGAAGGAGATCGGAGCCAAAGCGGTGCTGGCAAACAGCAACGGCAGGTTGGCCACGAAGATCACCGCAATCAACTCAATGTGGCCCGGCAGGGCGAAAGCCAGGCCAAGGCTGAGGGCCGTGACGGCAAAGACAAGCAGCAGCAGGGTGACCAGCACCAGCAGCAGCCCGGCGGCCCCAGGCCAGCCATAGCCCAACAGGGCGGCTGTCACCATGATCGCCAGGCTCTGCACCAGGCTGAGACTGGTGATGTACAGCACCGAAGCCAGCACGATCGAGCTACGGGAGCGCAGCGGCGCCACCAGCAATCGATTGAGGAAGCCGAACTCCCGATCAAACATCACCGGCAGCCCCGCATTGAGGGCGGCGCTGAAGGCGGTGAAGACGATCACGCCGGCACCCAGAAAGCGGCCATAACTGCCCCCACCCGGCAGCAGTCCCTCCGGGGCATTGGCGAAGAGGGCGCCGAACAACACCAGCCAGATCAGGGGCTGCAGCACACCCGCCACCAGGGTGGAGGGCCGCCGGGCCAGCTGCACGAACAAACGGCGCGTCAGCGCCAGGGTTTCCTGACGAATCTCGGCGAAAGCGGAGGGCTCGGCAGCAACGGCCTGCAGGGGGCCCAGGGAGGGGGTGGCGCTGGTCATCGTGGGGGTGACGAAAAACGAAGGGCGCGGCTCAGCGCATCGACTGCTTGCGTTCGAGCTTGGGATCACGCAGGCCGGCCACCGAGAGTTCCGCATCCATCAGGGTGCGACCGGTGGCCTGAAGGTAGACATCATCGAGGCTGGGGCGGCTCTGGGCGAGCGCAAAAACCGGCAGCTCGGCCGCGGCCAACTGGTGGCGCAGACGTTCGATCACATCACCGTCCTGCACCACAAGGTTGAGTGAATAGCCCTGGGAGCGATTGACAACCACCTGGCGCACCCCCGGACAGTCCTGCAGCAGAGCCTGAACCCGGGCCGCTTCGCCCGCATCGCTGAACTCCCGCACCCGCAGGGTCACCCGATCGCCGCCCAGGGCATTTTTCAGGGCTTCAGGCGTGCCCTCGGCGATCACCCGACCAGCCTCAACAATGGCCAGACGATCCGCCAGGGCATCCACTTCTTCGAGGTAGTGGCTGCTGAGCAGCACGGTGGTGCCCTGATCCCGCAGCTGCTGCAGCACCTGCCAGATCGCGGCGCGGCTCTCGATGTCGAGGCCGACCGTGGGCTCATCGAGCACCAGCAGCCGCGGCCGGTGCAGCAATCCGGCCGCCAGATCCAGTCGGCGCCGCATCCCGCCCGAATAAGTGCCGCAGCGCCGATCGATCCACTCCTCCATGCCGAGCAGGGCAATCAGCTCAGCGATGCGGCCATGGCGTTCGGCGGCGGCCAGGTGATACAGGTCGCCTTGGAGGTTCAGCAGCTCACGGCCACTGAGGATCTTGTCGATCGCCACCTCCTGGGCCACATAACCCAGAAGGCGCCGCACCGCCCGGGGCTGAGTCAGGACATCGAGGCCCGCAACGGTGACGCTGCCGGCATCGGGGGCGAGCAGGGTGCAGAGGATGCGCAGGGCGGTGGTCTTCCCGGCTCCGTTGGGCCCCAGCAGCCCAAAGAGACAGCCCTCCGGGACGCTCAGGCAGAGATCGTCCAGGGCCTGGACCGAAGCCAGCCTGGAGCCACCGCCAAACTGTTTGCTGAGGTGTTGGAGCTCAATCAAGCCCGGATCTCTCCCGCGACAACGTGGCCGCGCAATCTAGGCAGCACCGGGGGCTCCAAGGGAGGGCAGAGCGTTCCACAGATCGACCAGAGACGTGAGCTGAACCGCCGAAGCCTGGGGGGTGCGGGCCAGCAGCAACAACAGACAGATGCCGAACAGGTAGAGAATCGACCAGCGAAACAGGCTGCGGGCCATGCGCGGATCCTCAGGAGACTGGCTGAGACGACCGCTCAGCTGCAGCAGGCGGCCGTTGAAGGGCAGCACGAGCAAGCCATACAGCCAGCCGCCGCTGGGCACCGCCAGGATTCCCAGGAGGCTGAGGCCAACCGTGACCCAGCTGTAACGGCCGATTTCGCGGGCGGTGAGCACCACACCCCGCACCACCGGCAGCATCGGGATGCCGACGGAGCGGTAGTCCTCGCGCAGCAGCAGGGCCAGAGACCAGAAGTGGGCCGGTGTCCAGACCATCACCAGACTGAACAGCCACCAGGCAGACCAGCCGAGGCCGCCGCTGACCGCTGCAGCCCCCACCAGCGGCGGGATCGCACCCGCCACTCCGCCAACCACGATGTTCTGGGTCGTACGGGGCTTGAGCAGGGCGGTGTAGAGCAGCACGTAGCTGCACAGACCCAGCAGGGCAAGGCTGGCGGCCAGGGGATTGACGCCGTAGACCAGCAAGGCGATGGAGGCCAGGGTGAGGGCGATCGCCAGCGCAAAGGCCTGGCGGCTGGCCAGCCGGCCCGACGGCAAGGCCCGGCGGCTGGTGCGCTGCATGCGGCCGTCGAGTTCCTCCTCCCATAGACAATTGAGGACACCGGCAGCCGCGGAGGCCATCGCCCCGCCCACCAGGGTGCAGGTGAGGCGAAGCGGCGCTGGGGGCCAGTCGGGGGTGACTGCCATGCCTGCCAGCGTGGTGGCCAGCAGCAGGGGAATCAGCCGGGGCTTGGCCACTTCGAGCCAGGCCGGCAGCCGTACCGAGGGTCGAATCGCCACCGCCTCGGCAACGGGCTGCGAAGCCTGAGGCGCCAGCACATTGGCACTAACCATGATCGACCTCCAGATTGGACTGAGTAAAGGCTCCAGAGCCTGGCCAACTACGGCCAAGCAGAGCCCCGAGAACGGCCACCAGCAGGGCGGCCACCATTTGATGGGCCACGGTGACCGCAGGCACCGCCAGCGCCAGGCGCAAGGTGGTAACTCCCAGCAGCACCTGCAGCACCACCAGGCCCGCCCCCGCCAGGGCTAAGCCACGCACGGGTTGTAGAGGAGCGGCCTCGGCTGGAGCACGCAAGAGCAGAGAACCCAGCGCCAGCAGCAAAACCGAGAGGGCTGCCGGATAGGCCAGTAACCGATGGGCCAGCAACCAAGAGCAAGCCTCGCCGGCCGCAAAGCAGAGATCAGCGCTCCATTGGCTGGCCATGGCCCCTCCCAGCACGCACTGAGCCAGCACCAGCAGCACCGGCGCAACAAGGAGGAAACGCCACCACAGCGGGGTGGCTGGAGCCGCAGCTGGAGCTGCTGGCTGGCTGAAGGCAACCAGCAGACGCTGATGCAGGCCGCTCAGCAACAGCACCAACAGCAGAGCCGTGGCCAGATGCGCCGTGACAGTGGAAGCCTCCAGCAGGTGGACCACGGTGAGAGCCCCGAGCAGACCCTGGGCCGCTACCAGCTGCAGGGCACCAGCCGACAGCCAGGGAAGCCAACCAGGCAGGCGCGAGCGGTAGACCAGCGAGAGCGCGCTCAGCACCAGCAGAGCCAGGCCCACCAGAAAGGCATCCAGGCGGTGAAACCACTCCAGAAAAACCTGAAGATTCATCTGACGACCTGGCAGCAAGGCCCCATAACAAAGGGGCCAGTCCGGGCAGGCCAGCCCCGCCTCCATCACCCTGGTGGTCCCCCCGATCACCACCAGGGCGACGAGGGCCACCACCAGATGGCCCGTCAACAAAGTGAGCGTGCGCTGCAGGCCGGAAGCAGCGCAGGCCTGATCGGAGCTGCCGCCAAGCTGGGGCAAGCCATGCCCCTGCGGCGGTGGCGCAATGTCAGCAGCGATCTGGACGCGGTTGTGAAGCGGAGTTTGCAGGGACACCACCGCCTTGAGATCGGAGGCATAAGTTAGCGAGTTTGAGCAGATGAGCGATCCCGCACATCTCAGCACCTAAATGGAAAGATTATTGGGAATTGCTGTTCTCGCTACTGGGCGACTCGCCATCCGGGGCCGAAATCCATAGGGTGGAACCCGATCGGTGAAGTCCACTTGGCCATTCCTTCCACCCTGATCACTCTGCTGCTCGGCATGGTCCTCGTGCTGGTAGGGCTCTGGGTCGGTCAGAACGTTCAGCTGCTGCCGCTTGACGCGAGCACCAATGCCCCCGTTTACGACTCCCTGTTCCAGGTTCTCTTCAGCATTGGCACAATTCTTTTCATTGGAATTGTCGGGCTCGTGGTGTTTAGCCTGATTCGATTCCGCAGGCGTCCTGGCGACCTTTCCGATGGTGTTGCCATTGAAGGCAACCTGCCTCTGGAAATTGTCTGGACAGCAATTCCTGCCATTGTGGTGTTATTTGTTGGCATCTACAGCTACGATATTTACGAGCGCATGGGCGGGATGGTTTCGTTGAATGACCATAGCGCCATGCATCATTCTGCGGCCGTGATGCAGGCTTCAACGTCGTCGGCCCCTACCAGTTCGGGATCCGGGAACGTAGCCAATGAGCCCCGTGTGTGGGCCGGGATCGGCAGTAGCGACAGTGCCGAAGGTACCCTGCCAGTGGAGGTGACGGCCATGCAGTTCGCTTTCATCTTCCATTATCCAGATGGCGATATCACCAGTGGCGAACTCCATGTGCCGGTGAATCAGCCGGTGGAGCTCAGAATGAAGGCCAACGATGTGATTCACGCCTTCTGGGTCCCTCAATTCCGCCTCAAGCAAGACGTCATCCCAGGCCAGCCCACCGTGCTTTCGTTCACAGCCACCCGCGCCGGCAGCTATCCGATCATCTGCGCTGAACTCTGCGGGCCCTATCACGGTGGCATGCGCTCCACCGTCGTGGTGCACGAAGAAGAGGCCTTCCATCAATGGTTTGAGAAAAACGCTCCACCCAAGCCGGTTCCGGCCACTGTGGCCAGTGTCGACCTCAACCCCACCGCCTGATCCCAGTCAACCCAGCTGCAGACCCTCTCCTCCGATCCATGACTGTCGCCTCACCCACAGACTTTGAACCACAAGGGCTGCAACCCCAGGGTTGGCTGAAATATTTCAGCTTCAGCCTCGATCACAAGGTGATCGGACTTCAATACCTGGTTACGGGTTTCATCTTCTATTTCATTGGTGGTGCTCTTGCTGGGGTGATCCGCACCGAGCTGACCAGCCCGATCAGTGATTTCGTCAGCCGCGAAACCTACAACGAGGTGCTCACGCTGCATGGCACGGTGATGATCTTTCTCTGGATCGTGCCGGTGGTGAATGGTGCCTTCGGCAACTACTTGATTCCCTTTTATGTCGGCGCTCGGGACATGGCCTTCCCCCGGCTCAACGCCGTGGCCTTCTGGCTGATTCCTCCAGCCGGCATCCTGTTGATCGCCAGCTACTTCGTTGCCGGTGGCGCAGCCCAGTCTGGCTGGACCGCCTACCCGCCCCTGAGCCTCTCCACACCCGCCATCGGTCAGGTGATCTGGATTCTCAGCGTGTTGCTGCTGGGCGGCAGTTCCATCTTCGGGGGAATCAACTTCATCGCCACCATCTTGAAGCTGCGGCGCCCAGGCCTGAAGCTGATGCAACTGCCGATGTACTGCTGGGCCATGCTCGGAACCAGCATTCTGGTGGTGCTCTCCACCCCGGTGCTGGCAGGGACTTTGATTCTGCTGAGCTTCGACATCATTGCCCACACGGGCTTCTTCAATCCGGCCCTCGGCGGCAATGTGGTGGTCTACCAGCATCTTTTCTGGTTCTACTCCCATCCCGCCGTTTACATCATGGTGTTGCCGGCCTTCGGCTTGGTCAGCGAAATCCTGCCGATTCATGCACGCAAGCCGCTGTTCGGCTACACAACCATGGTGTATTCCATTCTTGCGATTGTGGTGCTTGGCTTGGTTGTCTGGGCCCATCACATGTTCACCAGTGGCACCCCACCCTGGATGCGGCTGTTTTTCACGATTGCCACCTCGTTCATCGCCGTTCCAACCGGCATCAAGTTTTTCAACTGGCTGGCAACCCTCTGGGGCGGCAAACTGGCACTGAACAGCGCCATGCTGTTTTCCTGCGGTTTCATCATCAACTTTGTGTTTGGGGGCATCACCGGCGTAGCCCTGGCGCAGGTTCCCTTTGACATCCATGTCCACGACACCTACTTTGTGGTGGCTCACTTCCACTACATCGTTTATGGCGGCACTGTCTTCGTGATCTTCGCCTCCGTGTACCACTGGTACCCGAAATTCACGGGCAGAATGCTCAATGAAGATCTCGGCCGTTTGCATTTCCTGCTCACGTTCATCGGCTTCAATCTCTGCTTCACTCCCCAGCATTGGCTGGGCCTCAATGGCATGCCCAGGCGGGTGGCTGAATACGACCCGTCTTTTACCACCCTCAACCAGGTGAGCAGTGTCGGTGCCCTGCTGATGGCGATCAGCACCCTGCCGTTCCTGATCAATGTCATCTGGAGTGCTTTCGCCGGCGAGCTCGCCGGAGACAATCCCTGGAAGGCCCTCACCCCTGAATGGCTCACCACCTCGCCGCCCCCAGTGGAGAACTGGGTGGGCGAAGCGCCCCTGGTGACCCACCCCTACGACTACGGGATACCGGAGGGCAAGATTGATCTTCGGGTCGCCAGCGGTGCCGATCTTTGGTTTGGAGGAAAACGATGACCAGCCTCGCCCCAGGCTCTGCCAATCCGGCCGGAGCAGCTCGATCGGCCATCGCGGCTGAGCCGACCAGCCAGGCCCATGGCGCCCCAGCCCATGGTGCCGATGACCATGGCGGCCATGTTGATGCCCGCCTGTTCGGCCTGGCCACTTTTCTGGTGGCCGATGGCATGACCTTTGCCGGTTTCTTTGCCGCCTACCTCACTTTCAGGGCCGTCAATCCACTGCCGGCCGGTTCCAGCTACGAACTGGAGCTGATCCTGCCGACGATCAACACGGCGCTGCTGGTGATCAGCAGCTTCACCTTCCATCGGGCTGGCAGCAACCTGCGGTCTGGCAATCAGGCGGCCTGCCGCAGCTGGCTACTGGGCACGGTGGCCCTTGGTGTTGCCTTTCTGG
The DNA here is from genome assembly GCA_903934745.1 of uncultured cyanobacterium. GTDB lineage: Bacteria > Cyanobacteriota > Cyanobacteriia > PCC-6307 > Cyanobiaceae > Cyanobium. The sequence continues at coordinate 772 of CAIZOZ010000020.1, read as the reverse complement.
CCGGCCAGATGGTGGAGTACTTCAACCTGCCGTTTGGCCTCACCGACAACCTGTTCGCCAGCACCTTTTACGCCCTGACCGGCTTCCACGGTCTGCACGTCACCCTTGGCGTGATCTGCATCCTGATCGTCTGGTGGCAGGCCCGCCAGGGGGGCCGCATCACCCAACAGGACCATTTCGGCCTGGAGGCCGCCGAGCTTTACTGGCACTTCGTCGATGGCATCTGGGTGGTGCTCTACGGGATTCTCTATCTCCTCTGAACTTCCCAGCTGATTGGCCAATGCCCGTTTTCTTCGCCACAATCACTGCATTGCATCCTGCACATCGGCCCGATGGCTGGCACCAGAAGTACGGACGGAACGGGCCCCATGCTTGAAGGCAAGGATCTGCTTGACAAGGCCCGCTCACTGAGCAACCGCCCGGAGGATCAGATCGCCCGGGCCTGCGGTTACGTCGGACCGAGTGGGAGGGTGCTCAAAAAGAGCTTTTATCGTGCCCTGGTGGCGGCGAAGGGCTACAGCCTTCCCTCCAGTGGCGGTGGCAGTGGTGCCGGCATGAGCAAGGGGCGCCAGGCGGAGTTCCGCACCCGAGTGCATGGCAACGGCAACCTGCTGATTGGCCAGGCCTACACCCGACGCATGGGGCTCGAACCCGGGCAGGAGTTCCGCATCGAGATCCACAAGGAAACCGGGGCCATCTGGCTGCTGCCGCTCGAAGACCACACCCTGCCAGCCTGAGCACAGAGCTGAGCCAGGCCACGTTGGCAGCAGCT
>CAIZOZ010000019.1 GCA_903934745.1 uncultured cyanobacterium | reverse complement strand
TGGGATGTCAGTCTACCCGTTGTTCGTCGCTAGTATTGGCAGGAGGTTTTTCCCAAATTTGGGTGAATTTCTTTTGTGGTAGTTCGGGTAATATTGGAGCCGCAGATTTTTTTGTCCCTGGAATTGTTCTCTGTTCGCTGGTGACAAGGGGACTGTCCTTGCTCTTGATCCATGAGCCTGCTGTTTTCTGTTTGATGAACAGAACGAACCTTATGGGGCTGGTCAATCACTCCAGTCAGCCCTCTATCTTTTCCTTCGCTGAATCATTTCCATGGTTGTTCTCAATGCCTATGCCGCCCTTGACATGGGGCCGACAAGCTCTGATTACCTGCCAGGTGAGACCCTTGTCAGCATTGCGCCAAATCAGGCTGATGCTCTCGATTCCTTGAATCGCTTGCAGCGCTATTTTGGTGTTTTCAATCTAATTGATGTGGCTCAGGATAATTATGCCACTTCGACAGTCACGGGTTATCAGCAGTATGCGGGCAGCGATTCTTCTTCGGCCCTTCTCTATGAATTTTCCGGGGCTTCTGTCAACGGTCAGGTCGCCTATGATCTTATTTGTTCGGGCAAGTATTACGAGGTTGTTCTCGATATTTTCAAGAATGCTGACCAGCTCACCGGTTCTGGTGAGAACGATATCCTCGACGCCTTCGCCGGAGCTGACACCATCCGCGGTCGGGTTGGATCCGATTCCCTCTCTGGTGGCGATGGGGCTGATTTCCTTAATGGCAACGAGGGGTTCGACACCGTCCAGGGTGGCAACGGCGATGACACCTTGCGCGGCGGCAAGAACGGGGATGTGCTGCGCGGCGGCGCCGGCAACGACCAACTGTTCGGCGATCTGGGTGACGACGAGCTGGTCGGTGGTCAGGACAACGACCGCATCACGGGCAACGCGGGTAACGACACCTCCACCGGTGGCTTGGGTGCAGACGTCTTCGTTCTCTCCAAGGATTCGGATGTGATTGTCGATTTCAGCGCCGTTGAGGGCGACATCATCGAGATTCTGACCTCGACTGCTTACAGCCTCGGCAGCACCGGTCCCGATGGCAGCGGTGATCTGCAGATCATTCGGGATGTTGGCACCACCACCTTGCTGGGGGTCAGCCTGGCTGGATTCGATGAAGAAGTCAGCATCGTTCTGATCTAGGCACAGCCCACGAAGGCGCTGCTGCTCCGGGTGGCAGCGCCCGGCCCTGGCTACCGTCGGGTGGCCTCTTGGCTCAGACGTGGTGGATCCAGTCGCCGAGCCCATCGACGATGTGGCCATCTTTGAACTGCAGCACCCGTTCAGCCCGGTCTGCCACGTCGTGTTCGTGGGTCACCATCAGAATGGTCATGCCTTGATGGTGGAGTTCGTCGAACAGATCGAGCACCTCGCGCGTGGTGCTCGAATCGAGGGCGCCGGTGGGTTCATCGGCCAGCAGCAGGATCGGTTGGTTGATGATGGCGCGGGCCACGGCCACCCGCTGCTGCTGGCCGCCGGAAAGCTGGTTCGGCCGATTCTGCAGCCGTTGCCCCAGGCCCACCCGCTCCAGCGCCGCCGCGGACCGCTCACGGCGCTCCCCCACAGGAACGCCGGCATAGATCATCGGCAGGCTGACGTTGTCGAGGGCGCTGAGCTGGGGCAGCAGATGGAATTGCTGGAACACGAAGCCCAGCTCGCGGTTGCGCAGGTCGGCCAGTTCGTCGTCGTTGAGCTGCTCCACCGGGGTGCCATTGAGGCAGTAGGTGCCGGCGCTGGGGCGATCGAGGCAGCCGAGGATGTTCATCGCCGTGCTCTTGCCTGAGCCCGAGGAGCCCATCATCGCCAGATACTCGCCGCGGTTCACCGTCAAGTTGAGATCGTCGAGGGCGCGCACCTCGGTGTCACCGCTGCCGTAGATCTTGCTGATCTGATCCAGTGCGGCCACTGGGCTGGCCGCTGCCAGTGCAGAGCCTTGGGTCGCGCGACCCCGAAGTCGCAAGTCGGGCTGCAGTGAGTTCGGTTTGGCCATGGCAGGGAGGGACTCAGCCAAGGGGAATGGCATGGGAACTGGCAATCGCCTGCTGCAGGATTGGGGTGCCGGCCACGGTGGAGCTGGCCCAGTTGAACAGGGGGCTGGAAAGAATGCCGCCGACGGCAGTCACCAACACACAACCAACCAGCGCCGCCCGCAGCGGTTGCATGCCGGCGACATTCCAGCTGATCGCCGGATAACTCTTGACCACGTCGGAAGCTTCCTGTGGTTCCTTCACCACCATCATCTTGATGACGGAGATGTAGTAATAAATCGACACCACAGAGGTGACAAGTCCCACCACGACAAGCAGATATTGATGATCGGCCCAGCCAGCGAAGAAAAGGTAGATCTTGCCGAAGAATCCCAGCATCGGCGGGATGCCCCCAAGCGATAACAAGCAGAGACTGAGGCCCAGGGTGATCAGGGGATCTTTCTGATAGAGGCCGGCATAATCAGCAATGCGATCGCTGCCGGTGCGCAGCGAGAACAGAATGATGCAGGCGAAAGCCCCCAGGTTCATGAACAGGTAGGCGGCGATGTACAGCACCATGGCCGAGAAGCCCTCCTCGGTGCCGCAGACCAAGCCGATCATCACGAAACCTGCCTGGCCAATGGAGCTATAGGCCAACATCCGTTTCATCGACGTCTGCGCCAGGGCCACGACGTTGCCGAGCACCATGCTGAGCACCGCCAGCACCGTGAACAGGAACTTCCACTGGGCATCGAAACTCTCGAAGCAGCCCACCAGAATCCTCAGCGCCAGGGCGAATCCAGCCGCCTTCGAGCCCACTGAAAGGAAGGCCACCACGGGCGTGGGCGAGCCTTCGTACACATCGGGTGTCCACTGGTGGAAGGGCACGGCGGCGATTTTGAAGGCCACCGTGGCCAGTACAAACACCAGGGCCAGGGCGGTGATCGGTGTATCCGAGCTCCGCAGAGCCACCGAGATCGCATCCAGGCTGGTGGCGCCGCCGCTG
>CAIZOZ010000018.1 GCA_903934745.1 uncultured cyanobacterium | reverse complement strand
CCTGGCCCACATGTTGTTGCTGGCCGAGGAGCGCGGCTGGCTGGAGCTCGGCTGCAGCCTGGCCGTGCTGCTGAGCGAACGGGATCCGCTCGATCAGCGTACGGCCGGCTGTGATCTGCTGCGCCGCCTCGACTGGCTCGCTCACAACCAACGCGATGGGCGCGAACAGCAACGTCGCCAGCTCCACCAACTCAAAGCCCAGCTGCAGCGGCAGGTGCGTTCAGGCAGCCCCAGCTCCCGGCAGCCCCGGCCAACAGCCAGCCCGGCGACCCTGCCGGCCGAAAGCACGGACACCATCGCAGCCCGCCTGGTGAGCTGGGCCTATCCCGAACGGGTGGCTCTCAACCGTGGCAGCGGCGACGGGCGCTGGTTGCTGCGCGGCGGGCGTGGAGCCCTGCTCCATCCCGATGACCCTCTGGCCAGCTGCCGGGCCCTGGCCATCGCCTCGCTAGACGACCAGGGCCAGGAGGCCCGGGTGCTGCTGGCGGTTCCCCTGAGCGATGGACTGCTGAGTGAGCTGGCGGAGCACGAAGCTGAATCCCTGGAGCAGGCGGTCTGGGACCGAAAAGCGCGGCGGGTGCGCTGTGAACGGCTGGTGCGCCTGGGAGCCTTGGTGCTGGAGCGCCAACCCTGGCCCGAAGCCGACGACCAGACCATCGCCAGGGCCCTGCTGGAGGGCCTGCAGCAGCTCGGCCTGGAGGTCCTGCCCTGGTGCGAACGCAGCCGGGAGCTGCGGCAGCGACTGGACCTGGCCCACCGACTGCTGGGGCCGCCCTGGCCAGACCGCTCCCTGGAGCATCTGGCCGCCACGCTGGAGCACTGGCTGGCTCCCCATCTGGCGGGCCATCGCAGTATCCAGGAGTTGCAGGGCCTGGATCTGATCGAAGCCCTCTGGGGGGATCTGGACTGGCCGAAGCGCCGGGAGCTGGAGAGCCTGTTGCCGCCCACCCTGCAGGTGCCCTCAGGCCGCTCGCTGCCGATCCGCTATGAACGGGAGGGGCCCGTCCTGGCGGTGAAGTTGCAGGAGATGTTCGGCTGTCAGGACACCCCCTGCCTGCTGCAGGGCCGCTTGCCGCTCACCCTGGAATTGCTGTCACCGGCCGGACGGCCCGCAGCGATCACCCAGGATCTGGGCCGCTTCTGGGACAGCGGCTATGGCGAGGTTCGCCGGGAGCTGCGGGGGCGCTATCCGAAACACCCCTGGCCCGAAGATCCCCGCCAGGCGATCGCCACCGCGCTCACCAAGGCAGCACTCGCCAGGACGGCAGGCCAAGGCTCAGGGCCCGGCCACGGCGGGTCTCCAGCCTGATGCCGCCGCAGGACAGGTGTGACAGCAGACCACAGACTCCAAAACTGCCAATAACACAAGCCCAAGCCACGGAGCTAAGCGCCCGCGGGCCATCCAGGACTTGCCCCGGCTGACCAATCCTTCTGGCAGAAGGCCGCGATGCCACCAGATTCACCGACGAGACGCCACAGCAAGGGCTGCTTTCAACAAGAGCTGATTTCGATGAGGACTGATTTCGATGAGCACAGCGAGGCCCTTCGGCGTCAAGCCAACCAACCCTGCCTCAAGCCGCGCTGAAGGCCTGATGGTTCGCTGCTGACACGCCCTGAAGGACGCCCCTCCAGCAGCGCCGTGAAGCCGAAATGATGCAGTCCCTCAACGATCCCCTGACAGCCCTCAGCCCTGGCCTGATAGG
>CAIZOZ010000017.1 GCA_903934745.1 uncultured cyanobacterium | reverse complement strand
TGTCAAGGAGCGCCTCGGCCATCAACAGCCAGCCGTAGATAGGTAACTCTACGTCCGATTGGTCGTTGTCAGCGCTGCAGCTGTCTCAGGCTCCAGAGGTGATCGTGGCCTCAACGTTTTCGAGATGCCACTGCAGCGGCCCCCTGCCCTGGGTGTAACCCCAGCGCCGGTAGTGCTTGCTGGGAGTGAGCACCCCCCTTAGCCGCGGCTGGCTGATTGAGGCGATGCACCCCTTGGCTGGGTGCGCCATCGACGTATTGCTGGCGCGATGGTGGCTCCTAGCTGAACTCGTCCCGGTACGGCCTCGCGATCAGCGTTCCGGCCCACCGGTGCCTGTTGCGGGGTAGGGCCTGCTGAAACACCTCCAGCCAGGCATCACCCAGGGTCAATTCCTTATCAGCGCCGCAGGCCAGTAATAGCGCCTGCCTTGAACTGCCCGTGTGCAATAGATCGAGCAGTTCGTGGTTGCCTAGAACAAGAGCAAGCCCCCGTTCAACTCGACCGCCACAGCGAACTCCATTTTGGAGCAGCTGCAGCAGTTTTGCTCTCAAAGCTTACGAATAGTATCCTGGTCGTTGAGTTTTGTGCGTCCATCCAGGCCAGCCAGAGGCCACGGACCATGCATTTCAATGAACAAACTTTCGCTTCCTATGGCGTTCAGCTGCCGTACTGCGCATACTCAGAAAAGTTAAGCGCATCGGCATGGCGGACAGCCACACCCCGGACAGGCCCCTCTCCGACCCACCCATTCCCCGGGAGCCCCGTGCTGGCCTTTCCCGCCGTTTCCTGCTGCAAGCCACCGCTGCCGGCATCGCCGGGGCAGCCATCGGCTCAACGCTGCAAGCAGGGCAAGCGAAACCCACTCCAGCTGCCACTCCAGCTGCCACTGGTACACCTGCCGCTGCTCGCAACTCGGCTGTGGATGTGGTGGTGATCGGAGCTGGAATCTCGGGCCTGATCGCGGCGCGGGAGCTGGAACGCCGGGGCTTCAGCACCACCACGCTGGAGGCCGCCCAGCGCATTGGCGGGCGCTGTCTGCGCCGCAAGACGATTCAGAACTGGTGGATTGATCTTGGTGGTCAGTGGATCGGCAAGACCCATCACCTGTTCAGCGACCTCGCCCAGGAGCTGAAGCTCAGCACCTTTGACAGCCACTTCGAGGGCGATTCGGTGCTGATGCTGAAGGGGCAGCGTCTGGTGCGACCGATGGAGGAGGACTGGGAAAGCTCCTACCTCAACCTTGATCCCCGCAAGCTGCCCATCTCCGAACACGATCAGAAGGAAGCTCTGAGGGTTCATCAGCAGTTCCTCAAGCTGGCCAATACGGTTAACCCTGTGGAACCCTGGGCCACACCAGGCGCCCAAGAGCTGGATTCCGAGACGATCGAGAGTTGGATGCGTCGCCAGACGGACTCCGACTTCGCCCAGTACATCTACAGGGATTACACCCGCATCGGCGGCTCCGGTGGCTACGAGCCCAATGAGGCTTCGATTCTCCACCTTGCGCTCACCTACAAGGCGGCGCCCCAGGGCGAGTCGCCCGAATACAAGTTGCTGGTCGGCGCCGCCGGCCAGATGCCGGCCCTGCTGCAACAGCAGATCCGCGGGCAGATCCAGACGGCTGCTGCGGCTCGGCTGGTGAGCCGCGAGGGGGATGGATATCGCGTCTCCGCCGCCAACGGCAGCGAACACCGCTGTCGATCCGTGGTGGTGGCTCTGCCGCCGGCGCTGCGCAGCCGCATTGTCTTTGAGCCCGGCCTGCCTCACCGGGTCAATGGCTTCTGCCAGCGGGCACCCATGGGTTCGATGATCAAGGTGATGGCCATCTACGACTCGGCCTGGTGGCGCGATGAGGGCCTCAGCGGCTTTGCCCAGGGACAGCTCTCAGCCCTGGCCCTGACGGCGGATTCTTCGCCCCCATCGGGTCGTCCCGGCATCCTGGCCGGCTTCGTCGCCGCCGACAAGGCCCTGCAGATCGGACAACTCAGCGCCGCAGAACGGCGCGGCATCATTCTCGACGATCTCGTCACCTACTTCGGCTCCCGTGCCGGCAAGCCCCGTGACTATGCCGAGTTCAACTGGGGCAATGAGGCCTGGGTCACGGGCGGTTTCACCTCATTCATGACCCCCGGCGCCTGGACCAGCTTCGGGCCGGCATGGCGCGAGCCGGTGGGGCGGATCGTCTGGGCAGGCACGGAATCCTCGACCCGCTGGGCCGGCTATTACGAGGGGGCGATCCAGGCCGGCCTCGATGCGGCGGCAAGAGTGCGCAGCCTGTTGGCATAAGGCGGCATGGCAGTGAGGCAGCCAGGGCACGGCGGTGAACTGAACCTTGGAATCAGCCCATGGGCCCGTTCTCCAGCCCAAAGCCCAGCCCAGGGCTATGTATGGATTCTTCAATAGATGACCCCGTATTCCTTAAGGCAATAGGTTGCTGCCGTTAGGCTTGTACGAGCTATTTTTTTATTGATGAGCTTCCTTTCCCGTCGTTTGCTTCTCAAGGCTGCTGGCGTTGCCGCTGGAGCGATTGCCGTGCCACGGCTTGCGGCGGGGGGTGCCAAGGCCGCCGATGCCATGGCGCCAGCCCTGCGCCAGAACCTGGATGCCTGCACACCACCAGGCGACCCGCTGAAGGCGCTGCTCGAACGGAACCAGGGGTTCAGCAAGGTCTGGCAGAGCCTGGCAGCTGGCTCCAGCCCGCAGGAGCGCATGGCCCTTAAGCTCAAAATGCTCGAGGATGGTTGCCAGATCGATCGACTGGCCTTGGCCGAAGGCCAACGGCCTTGGGCGGCGCTGATCAGCTGTGCCGATGCCCGCGTGGCGCCTGAGTGGATCTTCTCCGCCGGATCGGGCGAATTATTTCAGGTGCGGGTGGCAGGCAACAGCGCCTTCGACGACGGCATCGCCTCGCTCGAATACGCCGTGGCGGTGCTCGGCGTTCCCCTGATCCTGGTGCTGGGCCACAGCGGCTGCGGCGCCGTCAAGGCCGCCATGGCCTCCGCACCACTTACACCCCTGCTGGAAGACCTGGTCAAGCCGATCCGTTCCTCCCTGCAGAGCGGCGATGACTTCACCCAGGCGATTGAAGGCAATGCCCGCTACGCTGCCAGCCAGCTCACCAAGCGCAGCAAGGTGC
>CAIZOZ010000016.1 GCA_903934745.1 uncultured cyanobacterium | reverse complement strand
GCAAGCGCTGCGTGGTGGTGGGCTCCAACAACTCCGCCCACGACATCGCCGCCGGTCTTTGGGAGGCCGGAGCCGCCGAGGTGACGATGCTGCAGCGCAGCTCCACGCTGATCGCGCCGGTGCCGGCACTTGAGAAGCTCGCTTTCGCGGGCTCCTATTCGGAGCAGGCGCTGCAGCGGGGGATTACCCCCGAGCAGTCGGACATGACGGTCGCTTCGATTCCCTACAAGCTGCTGCCCCAGTGGCAGAAGCCGATCTACGACGCGATGCGCGTCGAGTACGCCGACCTCTACGGGCGCCTGGAGAAAGCCGGTTTCCTGCTCGATTTCGGCGCCGACGACTCGGGCGTGTTCATGAAGTTCCTGCGGCGGGGCTCGGGCTACTACCTCGATGTGGGCGCCTCCGAGCTGGTGGCCGATGGCCGCATCCGCCTGCGCAGCGGCGTGCGGATTGAGCGGCTCACGCCCCACACGGTGGTGCTCAGCGACGGCAGCGAAATGCAGGCCGATCTGGTGGTGTTTGCCACGGGCTACGGCTCGATGAACCGCTTCCTGGCGGATCTGATCTCCCCCGAAGTGGCCGACAAGCTGGGCAAGGTGTGGGGGATGGGCTCCGACACCCCGAAGGATCCCGGCCCGTGGGAGGGGGAGCTGCGCAACATGTGGAAGCCCACCCAAGTGGAGAACCTCTGGATCCACGGCGGCAACCTGCACCAGTGCCGCCACTACTCCCTCTATCTGGCGCTGCAGCTCAAGGCGCGCCTCGCCGGCCTTGACACGCCGGTGTACGGCCTGGCTCCCAGCTTCCATCAGAGCTGAAGCGAGCCTGGCGCGGTCCGGGCACAATGCGCCTGCCGGTCGTCGTCTGGAGCCAGGTTCGATGATTCACCCTGCCCGCCCGCTTGGCGTGCTCGCGGCGCTCCTGCCGGCTGTAGCCACGGTCGCCAGCGGCGCTCCGGCCCTTTGCCAGCAGGTTCCCGTTGTGGCTCCCAGTCACGAACAGCTAGCCCCGGTGCCGGGAGCTCCGGCCGCCCAGGTGGGGGTGGCGGTCAGGCGCCTCGGCGGCCAGCCGCTCGATCACGACTTCCGCGCCCTGCAGGGGCGGGAGCTGCGCCTGCGGGAACTGACCATTGCCCCCGGAGGCAGCATCACCCTGCACCGCCATGACCAGCGCCCCGGGGTTGCCTACATCCTCAAGGGCCAGATGACGGAATGGCGTGGTCCCGGGTTCACCCCCAGGGTGATCGGCCCCGGAGAGGCGGTCTTTGAAGCCACTGGCGTCAGTCACTGGTGGCGCAACGAGGGCACCAGCCCAGCCCGGGCTTTGGTGGTCGATATCGTTCCGGCCTCCGCACCCTGAGGCGACAGGGCACCCTTCGACCTCTACCTCAGTGATTCGCGCCATCCCGATGGCAGCCCATAGGAGTGCGGCACTCGCGCACCGAGGGCGCTTTCGAGCGTGAGTTCACGCTTAGCGAAGGCAGCATCACCCCTGGCCCCAACTGCATCCCGCTGCTCACCTGCCAGCTGCACCAGGGGCTGATCGCCCACGGCGAGCACCTCACCAGCCGCTGCCAGGGCTGGACGGACGACATGGTGAGGCAACGGGGCTGGGCGCCCGAGGTGGCCTGAGCTCGGCCCAATGCCCACCAGCAGCAAAAAGCGGCCGCCGCTCTCACCCCAGGAGGGCTGGATCAGCGACGGCCGCCATGTCCTCCACTTCCGGCCGACCCGCTGGCACCGCTGGTGTCAGCAGCTGGAGGTCACAGTCGGGGAGCTGTTGCCCGGAGAGCCGGTGCCGCTGCTCAAGCACCGCCGGGAACTCTCCAGGGAGGCAGCGATCAAGCTTTGGAGTGACAAGCGCAAGGCGGGCTGGATCGCCTGTGGCCCCCAGTGGTGAGCAGTGTGGCCCTGAAGCATTCCCAGTGGATCTGTTGCCCAACCCCGGCTGAGTGGGCCGGAGCCCTTGCTGGAACTGCGGTGATCAGCGCAGCTGATCACTCCCCATCTGGTCTGCTGATAGCCCCTGGGCTGCCCACTGTCCCCGCCGCCGCAAGATTCCGTTACGTTGGCGATGCCGGAGTACCGGCCTTTCATCCCGCTCTTCAAGAGCACCAATCCCCGTCCTCATGACCGCCACAATCCAACAGCGCTCCGGCGCTTCGGCGTGGAATCAGTTCTGCGATTGGGTCACCTCCACCAACAACCGCCTCTATGTGGGCTGGTTCGGTGTGCTGATGATCCCGACGCTGCTGGCCGCGACCAT
>CAIZOZ010000015.1 GCA_903934745.1 uncultured cyanobacterium | reverse complement strand
TCAAGCGCTGTCTGGGTGGGAGCGCCCCCTTTGTGGCGCAGGCCGGCCTGGCAGAGGATCTTGCCGGTGTGCACGGCCGAAAGGCCGTAGAGGCGGCCGAGGTCGGTGAGGCTCAGCCAGTTCACCCCGCTGTGGGCCGGAGCACTGCTGCCTTGAACACTGCTGCCCTGATCACTGCTGCCCTGATCACTGCCGCCTTGAACACTGCTGCCCTGAACACTGCTGCCCAGAACACTGCTGCCCAGAACACTGCTGCCCAGAACATCGCTGGCCGGGTTGGCAAGGCTGGCGCTGCTGGGGGAGGTGGGGTGGGCCATCGGGCTAGAAATCGATGCCCGCATCCTGCTCAAGGCGCGAACACCGTCAATCCGTCAAGTTGAAAACGTGACGCTGGGGCACTGACTTTGCGAAACGTCATCAAGTGGAGCTGCCGCTGCCGGCCCCTTGGCGGCCCCCAGCCAGGTTTCCAGCAGGGGCGAAAACACCTCGCGGATCACGGTCAGTTCCCGTCCCTGGCGGAAGAAGCGGTAATGGCGGCTCCAGAAGGGGCCGGGTCGGCCGAAGCGTTCCTCCAGCCAGGGGGCTGACACCTCGCCGAGGCCATCCACCTCCCGGAACAGCTCGGTGCGGCCGCTGGTGAGGCTGCGCCAGATCGGCTGATGGCGATTGCGGAGATGGTTCTCAGCTTCCTGTTGATTCCACCAGCTTTCGGCCCAGCCCAGGGTGTGGGGGCCGCAGTTGAGCCACACCTGGCGATGCAGCAGCGGCGGCTCCAGCTCCGCCACCTCCAGCGGCGCTCCGGCGCCAGGCCCGCTCAGCGGTGCCATGGCGATCACCTCCACCTCCACGGGGGAGCCGGTGAGCAGCTGCAGATGGCGGGTGGGGCTGCCATCGCCGAGCAGCAGCAGTTTCCAGGCGCCGCTGAGCTGGCGGCCCGCTGTGGCGGCCTCCACGGCGGCGAAGGAGGCCTGCCACAGCGGCGTGGGCGAGGCGAACAGCCGCTCCGGGGTGATGGTGGTGAGCTGGGCGGCCAGGGCCAGGGCCGGGGCTGGGGCTGGGAGCGGGGTGCGGCTGCTGGCCATGGAGGCCCTGTCAGGACAACGAGCCTAGGAATGGGCTGCCCTGAGCTGCTGCCATCCCACGATCGTCCCGGCTCGCCTGGCATGGCCACCCGGTAGCAGGCCTCAGAAGCCGTTGATGATCGACACCTGCCGCAACTCGCTGCCCCGCTCGATCAGGGCCGTTTCGCCGGCGGCACTGCGCAATCGCCAGCCGCTGGAGCCGATCGTTTCGCCGCTGCTGACACTCATCGAGCTGCCACCAACCAGGAAGATCGCCGCAGCTGTCTTGCCGGCCACGCCCACCACCCCCACCAGCTGGGGCAAGGGGGGGCTGCTGGGCGCTGGAGAGGGGGAAGGGCTGCTGGTCGCTGTCGCTGGAGGCTTCGCCAGCACCTGGGGGCTCACCGGCACCCGCAGCAGTCCGGGGGGCGCCGTGCCGGAGGCGGGCAGGGTGGACAGCTGCTGGATCCAGGGCTCCTCCGGCGGCGGTGGCGGCAGGCCCTCGGCGCTGGTGCCCGCGGCCGTCTGGCCTGGCTGGGGCAGGCTCGGGGCTGCGGGCTCGGGGCCGGCCAGGGGCGTCGCCGTGGCGGGGCCGAGGCTGCGCAGCCGTTCCACCAGCAGCAGGTTGCGTTCCTGGCTGAGGCTTTGCTGCAGCCGGTTCCAGTGGGACACGTAGAAGATCGAGCTGGCTGCACTCACCAGGCACACCCCGGCCAGGGCGGTGATCAGTAGCAGGGATGGGTCGTGCCGGCGGCCGGCGGCCGCTGCGGCCCTCGGGGTGCCATGGGGCCGGCTGCCCCTGGGGTGGCGCTGCGACGACCGTGCCGTGGCCGACTTGTCGGCTGGTTGGGGCGGCCCTGGGGCGGCCGCCTCACCGCCATCCACGTCGATCGTGGCCTCCGGATCGAACACCCGGTTGATCATCTGCTCCGCCTTCAGCTCCCAGTAGGCGCGGGAGCGCGGGATGCCGCGGAGCGGCCGGGGGGCCTCGCTGCGGTGAGGGCTGCCGGGCGGGGTCGGACTCACCGGCGGTCGGGGCGGCTCAGGAGTGGCGCAACTGTACCGGCGGTTTCTCGCTCTGACGCGCGGCCTGGCTGTTGTGGCGTCGCTGCAGCTCCAGCCACAGCAGCAGCGCCGTGACATCGGCTGGGCTGACCCCGGGAATCCGGGCCGCCTGGCCAAGGCTGTGGGGCTGCACCTTGGCCAGCTTTTCGCGCGCCTCGGAGGAGAGCGTGCCGATGGCGGCGTAATTGAGATCGCTGGGCAGGGGGCGACCCTGCTCGCGGCGCACCTGCTCGATCTGTTGCTGCTGCCGCGCCAGATAACCGCTGTATTTGATGTCGATCTCGGCGCCTTCGCGCACCGCCAAGGCCAGCTCCCCATCGGCCAGGCCGTGGCGCACCAGGTCGTTGCTGTGGCACTGGGGCCGCCGCAGCAGCTCGGCCAGGGTGATCGAGCCCCGGATCGGCGCGCCGGTTTCGGCGGCCACGGTGGCGGCAATGGGATCGCTCACCTTCAGGCGCACGGTTTCGAGGCGCTGCTTCTCGGTGTGGATCGCCGCCTGCTTGGCTTCGAACAGCTGCCAGCGGCGCGCGTCGATCAGGCCCAGCTCCCGGCCCAGCGGGGTGAGGCGCCGATCGGCGTTGTCGCCCCGCAACACCAGGCGGTATTCGCTGCGGCTGGTGAGCACCCGGTAGGGCTCGCGCAGATCCTTGCTGATCAGATCGTCGATCAGGGTGCCGAGATAGCTGCCCTCGCGGGGGAAATGCACCGGCGGCTGGCCGCGCACCAGGCGGGCGGCATTGAGTCCGGCCACCAGACCTTGGCCGGCCGCCTCCTCGTAGCCGGTGGTGCCGTTGAGCTGGCCGGCGCAGAACAGGCCGGCCAGGCGCTTGGTTTCGAGGCTGGCCTTGAGCTGGGTGGCGGGCAGGTAGTCGTACTCCACGGCATAGGCGGGCCGCAGCATCACGCACTGCTCCAGCCCCGGCAGGGTGCGCAGCAGCTCCAGCTGCAGCCGTTCCGGCAGGCCGGTGGAGAAGCCCTGCACGTAGAGCTCGGGGGTGTCGCGGCCCTCCGGTTCCAGGAAGATCTGATGGCTGTCCTTATCGGCGAAGCGCACGATCTTGTCTTCGATCGAAGGGCAGTAGCGGGGCCCCTTGCTGTCGATGAAGCCGCCGTAGATCGGTGTCAGGTGCAGGTTGTCGCGAATCAGCTGGTGGGTGGCGGCGGTGGTGCGGGTGATGTGGCAGCTCATCGGCTCGCCGCTCACCCAGGCGGCCGGATCGAAGGAGAAGAAGCGGTCGTGGGCGTCGCTGGGCTGCTCTTCGAGCGCATCGAGCGCCACGCTGCGCCGGTCCACCCGGGCGGGGGTGCCGGTTTTGAGCCGGTCCATGCTGAAGCCGAGGGCCTGCAGCGCTTCGGTGAGCCCTTCGGCCGGCTGTTCGCCGGCGCGGCCCGCCGGCATCGACTGGCTGCCGACCCAGATGCGGCCGCCCAGGAAGGTGCCGGTGGTGAGAATCACCGCCTCAGCGGCGTAGACGCTGCCGAAGTAGGTGCGCACCCCCAGAACCCGACCGATGGGGCCGCCGGCCCGGGAGCTGGCCGGCTGGTCAGCCTGGGCGGCCTCGGCCGGGCCGTCACCCCGGTCACCGCCGCCATGGAGTTCGACCTCCAGGTCGGTCACCATCGCCTCGCGCAGCGAGAGGTTGGGGGTGTGTTGCAGCAGCTGCAGCATCTGGCGGGCATAGGCCCGCTTGTCGGTCTGGGCCCGCAGCGCCCATACAGCCGGGCCGCGGCTGGCGTTCAGCACCCGTTTCTGCAGCGCCGTGGCGTCGGCCAGCCGGCCGATCACACCGCCGAGGGCATCCACTTCGTGGACCAGCTGGCTCTTGGCGGGGCCGCCGACGGCCGGGTTGCAGGGCTGCCAGGCGATCCGGTCGAGGTTGAGCGCAAACAGGGCGGTGTTCAGGCCCAGCCGGGCGGCGGTGAGGGCCGCCTCGCAGCCGGCGTGGCCGCCACCGACCACGATCAGATCAAAGCTTTCGCTGGGGGTGCTGCTGAAGGCCATGGGGGGATTCTCTCTGGCCCGCTGCCCGGGTGGGGCCGAATGCCGCTGCCGCGAGCGCCGGCTCAAGTGGGAGCCGGTGGCAGGAGCGTTTGGTTGGCGCAGGCAAGACCAGAGCTCCGCCCCGCCGTTGGGGCTGCTGCTGTGTTGCAGTGGGGGCAACTGCGGCGTATCTCCATCACTTTTGTGTCATCCGGCTTGGCCGGCCCTTGCCCTTCCCCCAGGGCCGCCACGGTGCGTGAATATCAGGAGTACGCCCGCGAGTTGCGGCCGCTGCTGCCGCCGGAGGCCTTCCGCACCAATCCAGATCGTCTGGCCCTGGTGCTGATCAACTTGGCGATTCTGGGGCTGGGCTGGGGCCTGGCCCAGCAGCTGGACCGCTGGCCGTTGCCGTGGTTGCCGCTGTTTCTGCCGTTTGCCCTGGTGATGGGCAACAGCATCGTGGTGCTGCTGTTTGCCTCCCACGACCTGCTGCATGGCAATGCCCTGCGCCAGCCGCGCTGGCGCCGCATGGTGGGCCTGCTGGGCCTGGCGGTGCTGTGGATGCCCCCCACCCTCTGGCAGGCGGTCCATAACCGCGAGCACCACGGCCATACCAATGCCCTGGCCGATCCGGATCGTGGCTATCTGGAGGGCCAGAGTGCTGGCTGGGGGTCCTGGATTCAGCATCAGTTCGTGCCTTCCAATGAGGTGAAACCGCTGGGTCTGCTGATCGGTGCCGGGGGCTCCTGGTTTGTGCACAATCTGCGCACCCTGATTTCAGTGCTGCAGGGGGAAGGCCGCGGCGGCACGGCTGCGCCGGCCCGGTTCTCGGTGAGCCCGCTGGAGCGCCGACGCATTCTGTTGGAACTGGCCCTGATTGCCCTGGGCCATGGGGCGGTGGTGCTGGCGATCGGCCTGAAGCCGGCGCCGTTGCTGCTCGGCTATCTGTTGCCGCTCTGGCTCGGCTATGCAGGGGCCATGGCCTACATCTTCACCAACCACTTTTTGTCGCCACTGAGCGAAGTTAACGATCCGCTTCTCAATTCGCTGTCCTTGCAGGTGCCGCGCTGGGTGGATGCCTTGCACCTCAATTTCTCTCACCATGTAGAACATCATATCTTTCCCAGTCTCAATACAGATTACTATCCATTGGTGCGGCGTTTGTTGATCGATCGCTATGGCGATCGTTATCAGCAGCTGCCGGCAACCCGCGCTTGGCAGCTGCTGATGGCCACGCCCAGGTTTTATCGCAACGCCACCACCCTGGTGAACCAGGCGGGTGATCATCCGGTGCCGGTGCCCCTGGCCTCTTGAACTCCGATCCAGAGCTCTGCTTTCTGCAGGTGAATGGCTAGGCTGACTGTTGTCGGCTTCGTGTGGGTGATTGAGCTTGATTCGTTGGCAGCTTTGGATGCTCTTCAATGGTTGAGGACAGGGAGAGAGGTCTGCAAAAGATTTGCGATGAGTCAAGCCACGGCCAGCAGGCAGGCTCAAAAGTGTCTCGACCTCTTTGGTCTTGAGTTGCAGCGGATTGATGGTGAGTGGCATATCGTAGGTGATGATTCTGTCTTGCTGCTTGAGCGTCGTGTCCATCAGGCTGCACGATGGATGGGCGCCAGGCCACTCAGGCTTGAGGCAACGTATTGGTCAGGGCCACTGCTTTGCACGCCTACGCCAGATCGATGGCTCTTGGGCCTTTCGAATATCGTCGGCGTGCCTAGAAATTTTCAGCTTGTCAGGGACAGAATTGTCGATGCCTGCATCTCTGGGTTGCCAGATGTTCCAGCTGCTGATGATGCTGACCTTGCCTCCCTGCCCCTGTCGTCGATGCCGGTGTTCTTTGTTGTGAATCCTGATCATCCATTGATCGGGAAGGCGAGAATTTCATTCGCCGATATTGCCAGCTATCCCACGCTTGGGCTGCCGACGGGTTTGTACCCTAAGGTGGAGGAGTCCCTTAAGACGATTGGTTTGTGGAGCGATGATGTGCGGATGATGCGCTATCAACGTGATCAATGGGAGGGGAAGACTGAGGCGGAGCTCACCATTGGCTATGGCACGGCCTTGAGCCTGGAGATCAGCGGTGGCAGGCTGGTCAAGTTGCCGTTGAATCTTCCCTTCAGTTCTGGTGATGCTGTTGTTGTCCGCAGGGAGTTCATGGCCCATCCAGAGGTGGGTGCGTTGTGTGATGTGCTTCGGTCTCGCTTGAAAATCTTCGCAGATCGCTATGCGGATATCAGGCTTTCTGCGGATAGCTGCTGGTCCTGATCGGCGATGTCGTCCTTGTCTTTCGTGCGATTTGTATGGGTTGCTACTGACAATTGACCTTTCCCTGGTTGCGGCTTTTTGGATGATTGGGGAGGGGCTTGTAGCCGCCCCATGGCCTGTCGTATAGGCGCAAAATTGCAAGTATTGCGCATAATGGCTGCGCAATACCGCTGCAGCTTGGATGTTGTGTCACAATTTTGGCCGTTCATCGGCAAGGCGTGGTTGAAGTTGACTGCCTCGCCTCTATGGATGGTCTGATCTGGTTGCGGACTGGGAGCCGGGTGGCCTCAAGAGTTTCGGTAAGCCAGTCCACTGTCAGTAGAAATGCCAGGCGATGCGCAGATGTGTTTGCTGTTGATCTTGTGCGCAGGGGTGGGGAATGGTATCTGAAAGGAAATCTTACGCTTCTCAATCTGGAGCGTCAAGTTCATCAGCTTGTGAGATGGCTTGATGACCAGCCTCTGAGATTGGAGGCTCAGCACTGGTCTGCTCCGCTCGTCAGTCCGTCGCTTGTGGATGGATGGATTGCCGGTAATCTTGATTTTTTTGAGTATCACAGGCCGCTGCAGCTGCTCAGGGATCATGTCATTGATGCTTGGATCACCTCATACCCAGATGTCCCCGCTGACGATCCAAATCTTGTCTCCATCCATCTGAGCCGGATGCCCATGATGCTGGTAGTGAAAGATGGCCATCCTCTGCTTGATCTTGGCGATCGAGTCACTTTCGAAGCGATCGCTCGTTATCCAATCCTGCCGCTGCCAGATGGTGCTTTCCCTGGGTTTCAGCAAGTTCTGATCGATTGTGGCCTGTGGCAGCCTGCGGCCAAGGACGGCCCCGCGGAGCCGCCAGCCTGGCGTGGCCAGAGTGGCGTCGAAGATCTTCTGGTTGGCTTCGCCACCCCTCTCACTTTGCCTCTGTACGGAGAGTCTTTTCGGCAGCTTCCGCTCAGGCTTCCGGTGGAGGTGGGGGATGCCTTGGTGGTTGCCAGAGCGTTCATCGATTACCCGCAGACGCACCAGCTCGCCGCCTTTCTGCGCACGCGTCTCAGGAGCCTGGCCGCCACCACGCCGGAGCTGGTGATTCTCGAGCCTGCCGATAGGGGCCAGGCGGTCAGTCCTGCCGCACCGTCCAGGGCTCCGGCGGTGAGTCCCTGATCGGCGGTCCTGGCGCCTGCTGGCTGGCCGGCTCAGGGAGCGGCCAGGTTGCGGAAGCGGGTGTACTGGGGTTCAAACAGCAGCTTGCAGACGCCCACCGGTCCATTGCGGTGCTTGGTGACGATCACTTCGGTGATGCCCCGATCAGCGGTTTCGGGGTTGTAGTACTCATCGCGATAGATCATCAGCACCAGGTCGGCGTCCTGCTCGATCGAGCCTGATTCGCGCAGATCGCTCAGCATCGGCCGCTTGTTGGTGCGGGCCTCCACGCCCCGGCTCAGCTGGGAGAGGGCCACCACCGGCACATTCAGTTCGCGGGCCATCTGCTTGAGGCCGCGGGTGATGCGGGAGAGCTCCTGCACCCGGTTGTCGGAACCGGAGCCCTCCATCAACTGCAGATAGTCGATCACGATCAAGCCCAGCTCCTTGCCCGATTCCGCCATCAGGCGGCGGCAGAGGGAGCGCATTTCCAGCACGCCGGCATTGGGTTTGTCATCAATGAAGATCGGCAGCTGGCCAAGGCTGTTGATCCCCTGGCCCAGCAAGGGCCATTCCTCCTGCTGCAATCGTCCGGTGCGCAGCCGGCTGCTCTCGATGCCCACCTCCATCGCCAGCAGTCGGTAGGTGAGCTGCTCCTTGCTCATCTCCAGCGAGAACACGCATACCGGCAGGCCATGCAGCTGGGCCACGTTCTTGGCGATGTTGAGTGTGATCGCTGTTTTGCCCATGGCCGGCCGGCCGGCAATGATGATCAGGTCGCTGCGCTGCAGCCCCTGGGTCATGGCATCGAGGTCGTAGAAGTTCACCGGGATGCCCGCCACCGCCATGCCGAGCGAGCGACTCTCGATTTCCTCGAAGGTGCTGGTGAGAATCTCGGCGGTGGGGGTGAGGCCCTTGCTGGGTTTTTCCTGGCTGATCGCGAAGATCGCCTGCTCGGCTTCATCGAGCACCTGATCCATCGGCTTGCCTTGATCAAAGCCCAGCCGGATCACCTCGTTGCCGGAGCGGATCAGCCGGCGCCGCAGGTATTTGTCCATCACCAGGCGGGCCACCTGCTCGATCGAGGCGGTGGAGAGGGTGCGCTCCACCAACTCCATCAGCCGAGCCGAGCCGCCCACCTTCTCCAGCTGGCCCGTATCCGCCAGCCAGGCACCCATCGCCGTCAGGTCGGTGGGTTTGCCCTGGCTGTGCAGCATCAGGGCGGTGCGATAGATCTCCCTGTGGGCGCCCAGGTAGAAGGCATCCGGCTGCAGCACATCGGCCACCCGGCTGATCGCATCGGGATCCAGCAAGATGCCTCCCAGCACCGCCTCCTCGGCTTCGAGGTTCTGGGGCGGCAGCGAATCGGGCAGCACCTCGAACTCACCATCGCCACCCTGACGGCGGCGGCGGGCCAGGCCCTGCTGGCCGCGGGCCGAGGCTGGCTCCAGGTCCGGTTCGGCGGCCTGGGCGGGCTCTCCCAGGGGCACAGTCACCATGTTGTGGTCTCCAGGGGGGGCACGCGATTGGTTGCCGGCGGCACCGCTCGGCTGGGGCCAGAACTGCCGGCGCTGAGGTCAGCCGCAAGCACGGCAAAACATCCTCACCTGGGGAGGCCGTTTTGACCAGCCCAGCGACCCCCTACCGGTAGCGCAAAAGCCCTGGGCTCCCCACCAGATGGGGTGCCCAGGGCCGCAGGACGCGCTGAAGAGAGCGGTTTTCAGAAACTGGCGACTTCCAGATTGATTTCGGCCACCACCTCGGGATGCAGCTTCACCTGCACCTTGTAGGAACCGGTGCGGTGGATTTCCGGCACGATGATGTCGCGGCGGTCGATCTCCTTCTTGGTGGCGGCTTCGATCGCTTCAGCCACATCGCCATTGGTGACGGTGCCGAAGAGCACGTCGTCGCCACCGGTCTGCTTCTTCACCGTGAAGCGGCCGATGGTGTCCAGGGCGGTGCGGAAGTCGATGGCCTCCGCTTTGAGGGCGGCCTGGCGCTGGGCTTCCTTGGCCCGACGATGCTCCACCTGGCGCAGCACGGCGGCGGTGACGGGCACCGCCTTGCCGTGGGGCACGAGGAAGTTGCGGGCGTAGCCAGGGGCGACCTCCACAAGATCGCCGTCCTTACCGAGGCTCAGCACGTCTTCGCTGAGTACCACCTGAACACGTTTGGCCATGGCTACGAACCCTTTTGAACCGACTGAAATCCGATTGGTCAACTTACGACATGGTGCGGGAATCGTTGCCACGGGCGGCGGCCCGGGGCAGGCGCACGTCCTTGGCCAGGCCCAGGGCGCGCAGCAGCCGGATGTGCTGCCAGGTGATGTCCAGCTGGCCAGGACCGAAGCCATGGCGGGCCGAATGGGGATAGGCGTGGTGGTTGTTGTGCCAGCCCTCGCCGAAGGTGAAGGCGGCAACCCAGGGATTGTTCTTGGAGTTGTCGCCGCTGTCATGGACGGCGGAACCCCAGCAGTGGGTGGCGGAGTTCACCAGCCAGGTGATGTGATACACGATCACCAGGCGCAGCGGGATGCCCCACAGCACCAGGGCCCAGCCACCGGCTCCGGTGACCGTGCCGATCCAGAAGAGCAGGCCCGCCAGGGGCAGTTGCAGCATCAGGAACCAGCGGTTCAGCCAGCGGTGGTAAGGATCGGCGGCCAGGTCGCCGGTGAGGCGGGGAACGGCGGCCATCGCCGGCACGCCTTCCAGCATCCAGCCCATGTGGCTCCACCAGAAGCCCTTGTTGCTGTCGTGGTGATCTGCTTCCGTATCGGAGAATTTGTGGTGATGGCGGTGCAGGCCCACCCAGTCGATCGGGCCGTGCTGGCAGCTGAGGGCGCCGCAGGTGGCGAAGAAGCGCTCCAGCCAGCGGGGCACGCGGAAGGAGCGATGGCTCAGCAGGCGGTGATAGCCGATCGTGACGCCGAGGCAGGCGGTGACCCAGTAGAGGATCAGCAGGGTGGCGATGGCCGTCCAGCTCCAGAACTGGGGCAGCAGGGCCACCACCGCGAGCAGGTGGATGGCGGCCATGAACAGGATCACCGTCCAGTTCTTGCCGTTACTGGCGGCGGAGAGGTGGTCTCCGTCGCGGTTGGTGTGCAGGGCCCGGGCGCGGCGCATCGCCTCAACGCCGCCGGTGATCGTGGCCGATCGGCGGGTGTGCTGGGCCTGGGGGCTGGAGCGGCGGGCTGGCCGGGAGGAACGCGTGGCGGTCATGTAGGACCGACTCCGTATCGAACGGTAAGATCATAGCAATACGGATCCCGATCACTTGAGTTACGGAGGCGGAATCGAATCGGGCCGAGTGGCCTTCGCCCATCTGATCAGGGTGTGGCATGCCCGCAACGGCTGGTCCCATCGGGTGCTGCCGGCCCTGGCCGAGGCCCTCCAGCTCGGTCGGGTCCACAATTCCCAGCTGTCGATGCTGCGCAACGGCAAGCTGGCTTCACCCGGTCCGGAGGTGTTCCTGGCCCTGGGCGGGATCAATCGCTGGTTGGTCGAGCAGGCCCCCAGCGGTCGCTTGCTGCCCGAGCAGGCCGAGCTGTTGCTGGCCGGTCAGCCGGAGCTGGTGGAGGCGTTGGCGGCTTCGGCCCTGCCCGTGCGCGAGGGCGAGCAGCGGGAGCTCGGGCCCGGTGATCTGCTGGAGGTGTTCGTCGGGCTGCGCCAGCCCCCGCCGGCCTTCGATCTGCGCATCGACGATGCCGAAGCGGCCGGTCTGTCGGCGGCCCTGGCCACGCTGTTCACCGCCAGCCGGCCCTGGCGCCAGTGCCGCGAGCAGCTGCT
This sequence comes from uncultured cyanobacterium, assembly GCA_903934745.1. Classification (GTDB taxonomy): domain Bacteria; phylum Cyanobacteriota; class Cyanobacteriia; order PCC-6307; family Cyanobiaceae; genus Cyanobium. The sequence continues at coordinate 11,160 of CAIZOZ010000015.1, read as the reverse complement.
GGCCGCCTATCCGGTCGCCCGGCGCCAGCGGCGCGAGCGCTTCGCGGCCGTGATGGCGGGCCAGAGCGATTACACTGCCACCGATCTCGATTTCGAGTTGCCCGATCTGCGCCGCACCCTGGCGGCCCTGGGGGCCGCCGGTGATGAGGAGCTCTCGCCGGATCAATTCCTGGACCTGCTGCGCAAGCGGGCCCGGCGCCTCGGCTTCCACGGCGAGCACCTCCTGCCCGATCTGGCCACCGCGATTCGCCGCGAACTGGTGGAACCAGGCGCCTGAGGCCGCCGTGACCGGGCCGGCTGGCCCCTGCAGCGCTGCGTGGCGCCTGGTCTCAGGGTTGAGCGGGGGGATCCAGGCGCTGTTCCAGGGTCTCGATGCGCCGCAACAGCGCGTCGAGATCAGGGCCTGGGTTGGCTCCAGTCCTGGCCGGAGGGCCTGAGTCGACTGGGGCGGCCGTGCTGACGGCCGTGGCCTCGCCGGCGGGCGAGGCGGCGCTCAGACGGCGGCGGAAGATCATCATCAACAGAGGCCCGAGGGGAAACACCCCGATCAGGGACCAGCCCTGCTGACCGACGCCATTGAGGAAACCCTGCAGCTGCTGGGCAGGATGTTGCTGGCCGGAGGAATTCGGAGTGTAGAAACCGGGAAATTCCTTCTGCAGGTATTCCTGGGAAAACACCGGCGGCGATTTGGACCCGCCGGCGTCGGCCGTTGGGGCCGGACCCGGACCAGGCGCCGGGGCCTGAGCCGCGCCTGGAGCCGCGGGCGGCGTTGTCGGATTCTCGACATTGAGGTGGATGACCTGATATTCCCATCGGGGCATGGCTGACTCGGCTCCCATTGGTCGCGATTGGTCGTGGTTGGAGCATCAGGGCAGTCGCGCCACCCGCAGACGCCGCACCAGGCCCATGGCCTTGAGCAGGCGGATGTGCTGCCAGGTGATGTCGAACTCAAACCAGCGCAATCCGTGGCGGGCGCTGGCTGGATGGGCGTGGTGGTTGTTGTGCCAGCCCTCGCCGAAGCTCAGGATCGCCACCCACCAGCAGTTGCGCGAGCGGTCGGGGCAATCGAAATTGCGGTAGCCGAAGGCATGGGTGGCGGAGTTCACCAGCCAGGTGACGTGGTACACGAGCACCAGGCGCAGGGGGATCGCCCAGAGCACCAGCCCCAGCCCACCGCCGTGCACGCCCGCGCGTTCCCCATAGAAATAGAGCGCCGCTCCGAGCGGCAGCTGCAGCAACAGGAACCAGCGATCCAGCCAGCGGTAGAAGGGATCGCGTTCCAGATCACCGGTGAAGCGGTGGATCTCCCGCAGCGCCGGGATGTCGTGGAGCATCCACTCGCTGTGGGCCCACCAGAGGCCGCGGGCGGCGTCGTGGTGGTCGTTGGGCTGATCAGAGAACAGGTGGTGATGGCGATGCAGCCCCACCCACTCGATCGGGCCGCTCTGGCAGGCCATGGCGCCCATCAGCACCAGCAGGCGCTCCAGCCAGCGGGGGGCATCGAAGCCGCGGTGGGCCACCAGCCGGTGCAGGCCCAGGGTCACCCCCAGCACGGTGATCCAGTAGAGAACCGCTAGCACGATCAGCCCCTGCAGGCTCCAGAACCGGGGCAGCAGGGCGAAGACAGCGCCGACATGCATCGCCAGCATGAAGCTGGTGGTGCCGGCCTTGAGCTTGCGCTGGCGGGGCGGCAGCGGCTCGCGCGCTGCGGTCAGCCCCTGCCTGAGGGCGGCCTCCCGCCGCACCGAGGGGGAAGACTCCAAGGGGTCGCTGGACCGATCAAACCCGGATGGCAGTCTCTGCTCCAGGGCATCGGAATGGTCGAGGGGGATGTTCAGGATCTGCGGATCGGTCGGGACGGATTCTGATCGGGCAACCAAGCCGTTCTCCCCTGGGTGGATTTGATGAGGGGGCGAATCTAGGAGTGTGGTGTCCATCGCCAGCCGCCCGCACCAGGCTCCGCCCGCACCGGGCTCTGCCGGCGGCAGCAACCCGCCGCTGGGATCGGTTTCGGCGGCGAGGGGCCGGTGTGGGCGCCGCTGCGCTGCACCACGGGCTCCGGTCCTGGTGGCTGGTGGCTGAGGCCGAGCGTCACCAACACCGGCAGGTCGCGATCCCCAGCGGCCCGACCGCGGTCGCTCCCGATTCAGCCCCCCTGCGTTGTCAGCCGGGGGCGCTCGGGGGCACGTTGCGCGAGCACCGGTTTCCACCGCCAGCCTCTGGCGGGCCTGCCGGCTGGATTCTCAACAACCCAGCGAGGATCATGCCTCGATGGCGCTGCCCGGTTGGCCGGGATCATGCGGACGGGCCTGACTGCAGGCGTTTTTTGAGCCGGCGGCTGTGCCTGAAGCTGACGCCTGCCCCGAGAATCGGCAGGGATCTGGGCGAGGCAAGACAGGTGGTCTTGGTTTCGTTGGTGGCCCCCCTGTCGTTCGTGGTTTTGGCATGGCGACCAACGGCGCCAGAGCGCGATGAGCTGATGTTGGCCTGGACTGCCTGCGGGCCGGCCTGGGCGGGCGGCTGGAGTCCTGTGGCCAGGGATGCAGCGGCGAGCAGGGCCAGGGCGAAGGAGGGTCCTGTTGGGTTCATGTCTGGTTGAGATCCAGGCCTGGTTCAATCGCTGGCAACAGACCGTCGGCTCATGGGCGACGAGTTGCTTTCAATCTTTAGAGTTGATGAGGCGATGGTTTTTCTAGCTGTGGGGCCTGGTCTGTCGCGCCGAGCGCGTCGATTTGCTGCATTGCTTTGGTCATACCGTTCTCGCTGCATCGTCGCCACTGCCTCGTCGCGACTGCACGCTTCGCTCTTTACTTCTCGATCGGCACTCTGCACTCTGCGTGCTGCCTGCCATGCTTGGCGCTCGCTTTCCTGGCTTGCCTGTGCCTCGCCTGTCCCCGGCTGCGCCGGCCGAGCGGGTCGCCGCCGCCCTCGAGCGCATCGCCCCCCTGGCCGCCGCCCGCACGGCCACGATCCGTCCGGGGCTGGAGCGGGTGCTGGCGGCCTTCGCCGCCGAGCGGGTAGGGGTACATCACTTCGCCTCGGTGAGTGGCTATGGCCATGGCGACCTCGGCCGCGAGACCCTCGACCGGGTCTTTGCCCGGGTGCTGCAGGCCGAAGCCGCGGCGGTGCGTCTGCAGTTCGTCTCCGGCACCCACGCGATCGCCGCTGCCCTGTTCGGTGTGCTGCGGCCAGGCGATCGCCTGCTCTCGCTCACTGGACGCCCCTACGACACCCTTGAAGAGGTGATCGGTCTGCGGGGCCAGGGCCAGGGATCGCTGGCGGAATTCGGTGTGCTCTATGACGAGCTGCCGCTGACGGCCTCGGGGCGGGTCGATGAGGAGCGATTGGAGCAGGCCCTGGCCCTGCCCACGCGGCTGGTGCTGATCCAGCGCAGCTGTGGCTACAGCTGGCGACCCTCGCTGCCGGTGGCGGCGATCGGCCGGCTGGTGGAGCGGGTGAAGGCCCTGCAGCCGGATTGCCTGGTGTTCGTGGACAACTGCTATGGCGAGCTGGTGGAGGCGTGCGAGCCCACGGCCGTGGGGGCGGATCTGATCGCCGGCTCCCTGATCAAGAATCTCGGCGGCACGATCGCCCCCACCGGCGGCTACGTGGCGGGTCGAGCCGAGCTGGTGGAACGGGCTTGTTGCCGGCTCACGGCCCCGGGAATCGGCAGTGAGGGCGGCACCAGTTTTGATTGCAATCGCCTGCTGTTTCAGGGCCTGTTTCTGGCCCCCCAGATGGTGGCCGAGGCCCTGATCGGCGCCGAGCTGGTGGCCACGGTGTTCTCCGAGCTGGGCTATCCGGTCCATCCCGAGCCGGGGGCCCATCGCAGCGATGTGATCCAGGCGGTTCGCCTCGGTGCCCCCGAACCGTTGCAGGCGGTGTGTCGGGCCTTTCAGGCCTGCTCGCCGGTGGGGGCCTATCTCGAGCCGGTGCCGGCGCCGATGCCCGGCTATGCCAGTGAGCTGGTGATGGCCGGCGGCACCTTCATCGATGGCAGCACCAGCGAATTCTCCGCCGATGGCCCGCTGCGGGAGCCCTATGTGCTCTATGTGCAGGGCGGCACGCACCACAGCCATGTGGGCCTGGCCCTGGAACGGGCGCTGCTGGCGCTCGAATCGGTGGCCGCTCCGGGCGCGGCTGGTCGATGAGTGGCGGCACGCCCGTTTCGGAATCAAGCAGACTGCCGCTGCTGCTTTGCTCTCCCCCGGCGATGGCGCTCACCTTCCCCGATGACTGCCGCTACGCCGACAGCCATGAATACGTTCGCCTGGAAGGCGAACGGGCCCGGATCGGCATCAGTGCCTTCGCTGTCGACCAACTCGGCGACATCGTGTTCGTGGAGCTGCCCGAGGTGGGGGCGACGATCCGTGCCGGCCAGGGTTTCGGCAGCGTTGAATCGGTGAAGGCCGTCGAAGATCTGCTGGCACCGATCAGTGGGGTGGTGGAAGCCCGCAATGAGGCGGTGCTGGCCAGCCCCGAGGAGCTGCAGAACGACCCCTACGGCGAGGGCTGGCTGCTGGTGCTGCGCCCCCAGGACCCGGGCGAGCTGGAGCTGCTGCTGGATGCGGCCACCTATCGCGGCAAGGTGGAGGGCCACTGAGCGGCTGGCACCAGGGCCGGTTCTTGATGGCTCAGAGGCCTCCGTGGCGGGCCCATCGCCTTCAGCCAGGGCTCGGTCCCAGCTGAGTGCAACCAGCTCCACTGCGGCTGTTTCTGGCGATCGGTGCTCAAGGCGCTGGGGGCCGGGATCCGCGCTGCAGGACATTTCTTTAGGATCCCGCCACCGTCCGACTGGCGTCCGTGACCGCATCCTTTGAGATACGCCATCTCGGACCTGATCCCACCGATCGCCAGCGGATGCTGGCCGAGCTGGGGCTCGATTCGCTGGAAGGCCTGGCCGCTGCTGTCGTTCCGGCCGACATCCTGCTGACGCCCGAGGCGGCCGGCGCCGGATTACCCGAGCCCTGCGGCGAAGCCGAGGCCCTGGCTGAACTGGCGGAGATCGCCGCCCTCAACCAGCCCAGGCGCAGCCTGATCGGCCTCGGCTACTTCGGCACGGCCACCCCGGCCCTGATCCAGCGCCATGTGCTGGAGAACCCCTGCTGGTACACGGCCTACACGCCTTACCAGGCGGAGATTGCCCAGGGACGGCTCGAAGCCCTGCTCAACTTCCAGACCCTGGTGAGCGAGCTGACCGGCCTGCCGATCGCCAATGCCTCGCTGCTGGATGAGGCCACGGCCGCGGCGGAGGCGATGGCCCTGGCCCTGGCGGTGAGTCCACGGCCGCAGGCCCGGCGCTTTCTGGTGGATCGCGCCGTGCTGCCCCAGACCCTGGCCGTGCTGCAGACCCGGGCTGAGCCCCTGGAGATCAGCCTGGAGCTGATCGAGGCCGAGGCCCTGGCCGCCCAGCTGGCCGCCGGCTCCCTGGTGGCCGACCAGGCCCTGCCCGCCGAGGCCTTTGGCCTGTTGATTCAGTTGCCGGGTACGGCGGGGCGCCTGTGGGATCCCAGCCCCCTGCTGGCCGCGGCCCAGGCCGCTGGCGTGATCACCACGGTGGCGATTGATCCCCTCGCCCAGGTGCTGCTGGCGCCGGTGGGCGATCTCGGGGCTGATCTCGCCGTGGGCAGCCTGCAGCGCTATGGCGTGCCGATGGGCTTCGGTGGGCCCCATGCCGCCTTCTTTGCCACCCGCGAGGCCTTCAAGCGGCAGATTCCGGGTCGCCTGGTGGGCCAGTCCCGCGATGCTGAGGGCCAGCCGGCCCTGCGCCTGGCGCTGCAGACGCGGGAACAACACATCCGCCGCGACAAGGCCACCAGCAACATCTGCACGGCCCAGGTGCTGCTGGCGGTGATGGCCAGCTTCTATGCGGTGCACCACGGCCCCGAGGGGCTGACGGCGATCGCCACCCGGATCGTGGCGCTGCGCCAGGCCCTGGCCGCGGCCCTGGCCGCTCTGGAGTTGAGCGTGGATCCGGGCCCGGGCTTCGACACCCTGGTGTTGCGCGGCGAGGCGGTGGGCGTTCTGCTGGCGCGGGCCGCCCAGGCCGGCTTCAACCTGCGCCGCGGTGCGCTGGGCGAGGGCGTGCATGGAGCGCCCTCCAGCCTGGCGATCAGCCTTGATGAGCTCAGCACCCCGGCCGAACTGGAACGGCTGCTGGCGGCTCTGGCCGCCGATCCAGATCGGACCGCCACGGCGATCGCCGCTCTCCATGGCGCCCTCGCTCAACAGGGCGAACCGCTGGCGGCTCTGCCGCGGCGGCACCAACCCTGGTTGCGCCAGGAGGTATTCCAGCGCTACCGCAGCGAAACCGAGCTGCTGCGCTACATCCAGCAGCTGGTGAGCAAGGACCTCTCGCTGGTGCACGGGATGATCCCCCTGGGCAGCTGCACGATGAAGCTGAATGCCGCCGCCGAGCTGGCGCCGGTGAGCTGGCCCGCCTTTGCCCAGCTCCACCCCTTCGCTCCGGCCGAGCAGTGCCGCGGTTATGCCCGCTTGATGGCCGATCTGGAGGCCTGGCTGGCGGCGATCACCGGCTTTGCCGGTGTTTCCCTGCAGCCCAATGCCGGCTCCCAGGGGGAATATGCCGGCCTGCTGGTGATCAGGGCCTGGCACCGCAGCCGTGGGGAGGGTCACCGCCGCATCTGCCTGATCCCCACCAGCGCCCACGGCACCAACCCCGCCAGCGCCGTGATGGCCGGCATGCAGGTGGTGGCGGTGGCCTGTGATCTCCACGGCAACATCGACCAGGCCGATCTGGCGGCGAAGGCCGCGGCCCATGCCAACGATCTGGCGGCGTTGATGGTCACCTATCCCTCCACCCACGGTGTCTTCGAAACCGGCATCCGGGCGATCTGTCAGCTGGTGCACGACCACGGCGGCCAGGTGTATCTCGACGGTGCCAATCTCAATGCCCAGGTGGGGCTGTGCAAACCGGGGTTTTATGGCGCCGATGTCTGCCATCTCAACCTCCACAAGACCTTCTGCATTCCCCATGGCGGTGGCGGCCCCGGGGTGGGGCCGATCGGGGTGGCGGCCCATCTGCTGCCTTTCCTGCCCGGTCACCCCTTGGCGGCAGCGGCGGCGGCCAGCGCGATCGGCCCGGTGTCAGCGGCTCCCGGCGGCAGTGCCGGCATCCTGCCGATCAGCTGGATGTACATCCGCATGATGGGGGGCAGCGGCCTGCGCATGGCCAGCCAGGTGGCCCTGCTCAGCGCCAATGTGATCGCCGAGCGGCTGGATCGCCATTTCCCGGTGCTCTATCGCGGCGCTGCGGGCCGGGTGGCCCACGAGTGCATCCTCGATCTGCGGCCGCTCAAGCGCTGTTGCGGCCTGGAGGTGGATGATCTGGCTAAACGGCTGATGGACTTCGGCTTCCATGCCCCCACCGTGAGCTGGCCGGTGGCGGGCACGGTGATGGTGGAGCCCACTGAGAGCGAATCGCTCGCCGAGATCGATCGCTTCTGTGCGGCGATGATCGCCATCCGGGCCGAGGCGGCGGCGATTGAATCGGGCCAGGCCGACCCCCTGGACAATCCCCTCAAGCGGGCCCCCCACACCCTGGCGGCCGTGACCGCAGACCTCTGGGACCGGCCCTACAGCCGCAGCCAGGCCGCCTTCCCCGCCGGCCCCGGTCAACGCGCCAGCAAGTTCTGGCCGGCGGTGGCCCGCATCGATAACGCCTACGGCGATCGCAACCTGGTGTGCACCTGCCCCTCCGTCGAGGATGTGGCGATCGCGGAACTGGTCACCTAGGGGTTCGCCAGGTACCATTCCCCCCAGCCATGGCGCATCATTCCCCTGTCTGCCGGGCTCACCGCTGGCAGGCCTCTCGCCATTCATCACTCTGGAGACCATGAACGGCAACGGCCCTGAGGGCGGATCGGACGGTACGACCAGGGTGGAGGGCACCAATGTGGTGCGCGTTCCTTTTGGAGTTCGGCGTGCTCGGCGGCGGCGCCCGGCCCGGCCCGATCACTGGGCCACCCTGGTGCTCTCGTTCCAGGCTGGTGGTGGCTCCGGCCCCATGCCACCGCACGCCGCCTGAGCGGCGCTGTCGGTTTGGCCTGTCAATTTCGCTAGGTGTGGCCTGGTGGCTCAGCTCGACTGGTCCTGGCTCAGGCGCCAGTCCACCAGGGCTTTGACGTCGCTCAGGGAGTTCGGCGGCACGCGGAAGGGCAGGATCGCCATCGGACTGCGTTCTGGCCGGACCAGCCAGCCGAGATCGGGCTGGGGGATCAGCACGAAGCCCCGATAGCGCACGACACTGCGCTCTTGCCACAGCTCTGGTAGCCCCGGCAGCGCTGGAGCGACGGGACGATCGGCCGCAGCCATGGAGGCAAGGCGCAGGGAGTGATTCTTTCTAGGGAATGTGGCGGCGATTGGTTCAGGAGCTCAGCCGTTCTTGGCCAAATGATGAAACTCCGGTGATGAAATCCGAGCACGGTGCAAGGGGCAGGCTCCGGTCCGTCGAGGAGCTGCTCGCTTGCACCGCTGCCGCAGCAAAGCGTCGCTGCGAAATAAAGTGCGACGTCTGCTTGGAGGTGCAAAAGGGTGATCAGACAGCAGCAAGAAGCTCGGGTTCGTGATACGGAATGAAGCTAGCCTTGTGGGCCAGGCAGATCGGGCAGATCCAGTCCTCGGGAATGGCCTCGAACGGCGTGCCGGCGGCGATGCCGGAGTCGGGGTCGCCGATGGCCGGGTCGTAGATCATCGAGCACACCTTGCAGATCCACTTGCCGGCCACGGCGGTGGGCGCCTGGCCGGCTGTGCCTTGGCCTTGGAGAGCCTCCAGGGCCACGCCGTAGCGCTCGGCATGGTGCTGTTCGATCGGCGTGAGGAAGCCGAAATTGCTGGCGGCTTTGCGGAAGATGCCGGCGTGCTGCTCGGATTCGGCGATCTGGTCGTTGAACTCGGTTTCGGCGTTGGTGTCGCGATCGGTGCGGGCCTGGGCGGCGAACTCCGGGTACATCGTGGTGTACTCGTAGGTTTCGCCTTCGATGGCGAGCTCGAGGCAGCGGCTCAGGATCGCCTGTTTCTGCGCGTCGCTGAGGCTGGCCGCATCCGTGATCACCAGCTCCGGGTGCAGCAGGCGGAAGTGGGCGAAGGCGTGCTCGGTTTCCTGGGCGGCGGTGTCGCGGAACAACTTGGCCAGTTCGTTCTGGCCCAGTTGCTTGGCCACGTCGGCGAAGAACAGGTACTTGCGGTTGGCCATGCTCTCGCCGCCGAAGGCGGCTTCGAGATTGGCGTTGGTGTCCGGGTTGGAGAGATCCATGGCGGTGGGCCGAGCGGCAAGGATCAGATCTTACACGAAGTCGGAGCGACTATGGATTAGCCGGGACTGGGCTGGCCGGCTCAGTAGCTGCCACCGTTGCGGCGTTGGTGCACGGCGGTGGTGGCCTTGGCATCGAGCAGGCCGCCGTGCTGCACCTGGGCATAGAGCACCCAGTGGTCGCCGCATTCCATCCGCTGCTTCACGCTCGCCTCCAGCCAGGCCACGGCCTCCGGCAGCAGCGGCTGGCCGCCCGGACTGGTCTGGGTTTCGAGGCCGGCAAAGCGGTCGGCGCCAGGGGGGAAGGGCCGCAGGAAGCGCTTCATCGGTTCCCGTTCGCGCCCGGCGGCGAGCACGTTGAGGGCGAAATGATCGCCCACATGCAGCAGGGTTTCCACCGATCGGTCCTTGGCCACCGCCACCGTGAAGCCCGGGGGGGAGAAGCTCGCCTGGCTCACCCAGCTGGCCACCATCGCCCCGCTCTGGGTCTGCTCTCCCGCTCCTTTGCGGGCCGTGAGCACGCAAAGCGAGCCCACCACCCGGCCCAGGGCCTGGATCGCCGGGTTGCTACGGCTTTCATTGAGACCGCCGCCGGTGCTGCGCAGCTGGCTGCGGCGGCGCTCGGTTTCCAGCTGCCGACCCAGGCTCGTGCCCGTTTCCTCCAGGGTGCGCAGGGTGGCCAGGTCGGGGCTGAACTTCACCCGGATCGGTTCGAAGGCGAAGCTGAAGCCGCCATCGCGCAACTTGCTCTCGAGCAGATCGATTGCCTCGCCGCTCCAGCCGAAGCTGCCGAACACACCCACGGGTTTGGCCCGGTCGCCTTCGGCCAGCACCGTGCCGAGGGCCGACACAATCGGCGTGGGAGCGTGTCCCCCCAGGGTGGGGGAGCCGATCAGCAGGGCATCGCAAGCGCGGATCGTGGTCAGCAGCTGTTCGGCGGAGGCGAACTCACAATTGATGCTCTCCACCCGCACGCCTGTGCGCGAGACCCCTTGGGCCAGGGCATCGGCGATGGCGGCGGTGTTGCCGTAGGCGCTGGCATAGAGGAGCGCCACGGACAGGTTGGCCCGTCCCTGGGCTGCTCCCCAGCGGCGGTAGTCGGCCAGCAGGCTGCGCCAGCTTTCGGCGATCGCCGGCCCGTGCCCCGGCGCGATTGTGCGGATCGGCAGGTCATCGAGGCGATCCACCACGCTTTCCACCTGGCGGGCCATCGGCGCCATCAGGCAGTCGTAGAAGTAGCGGCGATCTTCTTCGGTGCTGTCGCGATTGGCTTCGGCGAAGCTTTCGCTGCAGAGATGGGCGGCGAAGAACTTGCCACTCATCAGCAGGCCGGTGCGTTCCTCGAAGGCCATTAACGCCCCGGGCCAGCGCGGCGTCGGCACCGGCAGCAGGCAGAGCCGGTGGCCGCCCGCCAGTTGGCGGCAGGCCTCCTGCTTGACGATATCGATGGCGGGTAAGGGGGGGGCGAGCTGCTCGGGGCTGCCCCCAGGTGCAGAGCCTGGCTGCGGCTGGTTCCAGAGTTCCGCAAGCAGCCGGGCGCCGGCGTTGGAGGCCACCAGCATCAGGGCCGGCCAGCGGCTGGCCAGCTGGCGCAGCAGGGCCACCCGGTTGGGGTTGACGTGGCCCACCACCACCTTGAGGGCGGCATCGGCGGGCACGAGGCTGCCCAGCTCTGCCAGGAAGGACTCGGCGAAGGAGGCGCCAGGCGGATGGATCAGCACCGGTGGCATCGGCTGGCCGGCGTCATTGGCACCGGCTGCGAACAGGAAACTGTTGGCGCTGGTGCCCCGTTCCAGGCCGTACTCCACCTCGAAGCGCAGCCGCCGCGGACTCAGCCCGCGCAGGCAGAGCAGGCCGGGATCGATCGGCAGCTGGATGACGCGGCGGTC
>CAIZOZ010000014.1 GCA_903934745.1 uncultured cyanobacterium | reverse complement strand
TCAGCATGCCCAGGTGCGTCGCTCCCGTACTGGTAACCAGTGGCTGGTGTGTGATCTGGGCAGCGCCAACGGCACCTGGCTGGAAGGGGTGCGGCTGCGCCAGTGCCGCCCCCTCGATGACGGCGATGAGATCCGCCTCGGAAGCAGCGGACCGGTGCTGGTGTTCCGCTGCGGCGCCGCCCAGGGAGCACGGCCCGATCCCCTCAGCATCGACGTGGGCGACCAGCGCCTCAGCGCGGCGGCCATTCGCTCCGTGCGGGTGGAAAGCCGCGCCCTCTATCCCCACATTTTCAGTTGGTGGTTGCTGCTCTGCCTGGGCGGCCTGCTGCTGCTGCCCCTGCCGCTGCTGTTCTGGCCCCTGGAGCTGCTGGCCCTGGCGGGCTGGATTCTGCTGGGTGCCCGTAAGGAGCACCTGCTGGAGGTGGTGACCAACGACGGCCTGGCCCATCGACACCGCTTCCGCAACCGGCTCACAGCCCTGGCGCACCGCAATGGCATCCGCCGGGCGATCGGCCAGAGTCAGGAGCCCTGATTCGACCCGGCGCGTCCCCATCCCTTGAACTGGATCCTGCCGATCGGCGCCGTGCTCCAGCTCGAGGGGCTCTCCCGGGAGCTCCGCATTCTTGAAGGCGTCGGGGGGGGGAGTCAGGGCCAGGTGTATGCGGTGGAACTGGGCGGCGAACGCCTGGCCCTGAAGTGGTACTGGCCGGCCTGCATTGCCCGCGATCCGAATCTGCGGCGGCGCCTCGAGGAGAGCATCCAGGCCTCCAGCCCCAACAACGCCTTCCTCTGGCCGATTGCCCTGGTGGGAACCAATGCCGCCAGTCGCGAGCAGATCCGCCTGCGGGAGCCGAGCTTCGGCTACCTGATGCCCCTGCGGCCTCCCTCCTTCCTCGGTGCCAACGCCCATGCCGGTGGCCAGATGGAGATCAGCCTGCAGAACGTGCTGCGGGCCGCCTTCTTCCTGGCCGACGCCTTCCACGCCCTGCACCTGCGCGGCCTCTGTTACAAAGACATCTCGCTGGGGAACCTGTTCCTGGAACCCGGCAGCGGTCGCATCCTGATCTGCGACAACGACAACGTGGCGGTGGATGGCCGCGATCCGGGCAGCGTGCTGGGCACACCGGGCTTCATGGCGCCGGAAATCCTGCTGGGCCAGGCCCGACCCGGAGCCAGCAGTGATCTGTTCTCGCTGGCGGTGCTGATCTTCAGGCTGCTCACCCGCCATGACCCGCTCAAAGGGGCCCTGGAGCAGGCGATCCGCTGCCTCGATGAACCGGCCCGGCGCCGCCTCTACGGCGAAGATCCGGTGTTCATCTTCGATCCGATCGACACGCGCAACCGACCCGATCCGATCGAGCACGCCGCGGCCCTGATCACCTGGCCGATCTATCCCGAGCCCCTGCAACAGCTGTTCCTACAGACCTTCGGTCCGGGTCTGAAACAACCGAGCCGGCGTGCCCTCACCGGCCAGTGGACCGCAGCACTGGCCGCCAGCCTCGATCGGCGCCTGCTCTGCCCGTCCTGCGGCCAGGAGGCCTTTCCGGAAGCCGGCCGTACGGCTGGCTGCTGGAGCTGTGGCAATCCACTGCCCCAGGGCCCCTGGCTGCGGCTGCCCCGGGGCCTGGTGGCGATCGCTGCTGGCAACGAGATTCAGGCTCACCATCTCGACCGCCTGCTGCCGCTGGCCCTGGACCAGCCCCTGGCCCGGATCACGGCCCATCCCAGTGATCCCAACCTGCTGGGGTTATGCAACCTCACGGACTCGCCCTGGGAGGTGGAGCTGGAGCATGGCCGCCGCATGGTGGTGGAGCCCGGCAGGAGCTGCAGCCTCGCGGCCCTGCGGCGGGTCAACAGCCGCGCTGGCGTGATCGAACGGGTGACCAGCGACGACCTCGAGGCAAACGGTCTCGATACAAACGGCCACGCTGCAAACCGCTGAGCTCAAAGCCGCTCACGGCTCGCTTCTCAGGGCTCCGGCCCGTACCGCCAATGGCGCCGAGTCTTCGCGAGCCTTTCGCCTCAAGCTTTTGTTAACAGGATCACCCCTCAAGCTTCGCGATGTTCACTGGTGCGTCGCGGAGCTTGTTCAGCACAGCCCGATTAGGGCAAAGCACAGGCATGAGATTGACCCCACGAAGTCCTGTTCCCCGCTCAGCGCTCTGCCTCCACGGGGCCTGACGATCTGGCGGAGCGAAGCGGCAGACCTGCCGGCTGCGCGGAGCTTGCTGGGTCATCAACATCTCCAAGGGCTGGCCATGGAGCCAGCTGGAGCAGCCAGTACCGCTGAGGCTTGCTGATCTCGCGGCATCATGATTCCAGACTCTCGCTCGCGTGGTTTCAGCTGCCGCTCTCGAACCCACCGAGTCGCGATCGCCCGTCCAGCCCCAGCCGTTCGCCCCCGTTCTCTCCTGCTGATGCCCTTTCCCAACGTGCGGCTGGCCAACCGCCCCCTGCATTTCCTCTACCTCTGCGACTGCTCCGGCTCGATGGCTGCCCAGGGCAAGATGCAGGCGCTCAACCAGGCGATTCGCCAATCGCTGCCGGGCATGGCGGCCGTGGCCCGCGACAACCCGGAAGCGCGGGTGCTGGTGCGGGCGGTGAGCTTCGCCGATCGGGCCCTCTGGCACGTCGCCACCCCGACCCCGGTGGACCAGCTGCAGTGGCAGGACCTGCAGGCAGGGGGCATCACGGCGATGGGGGAAGCCCTGGAGCTGGTGGCCGCCCAACTGAGCACACCGCCGATGGAGGAGCGGGCCCTGCCACCGGTGTTGGTGCTGATCTCCGATGGCCAGCCCACCGATGATTTCCAGGCCGGCCTGACGACCCTGATGCGCTGTCCCTGGGCTCAGAAAGCGGTAAGGCTGGCGATTGCGATGGGCCACGATGCCGATCTGGAGGTGCTGCAGCAGTTCATCGGCAACGAGCCACAGGCCACGCCGCTGCCGGCTGGCGAGATTCCCGGAGCCAGCGGCCAGGCGCCCCGCTCCGCCCCCAGCGGCCGCTCACCGCGACGACCGCTGCAGGCCAGCAATGCCACCTCCCTGGCCCAGTACATCCAGTGGGCCTCCACCGCGGTGGTGAACGCCGCCTCGATGCCGGCGAGCCGCACGGTTCAGGCCGCTGCTGGCAGCAACATTCCCCTGCCGGACCTGCCGCCCACCGTGCTTGATCCCAGCGACGACGTTGGGCCGCTGGTGTGGTGAACAGCTGGGGGGAGCCGATCCACTGCAGCCGCCGCGGCGCCTCCCACTGGCGCCGCCAACAGCCCTGCCAGGACGCCTCGGCCAGCGGCCACGGCCTCAGCCTGGATGGACTGCCCGTGTGGGTGATGGCCGTGGCCGATGGCCATGGCGGCTCCCGCTACCGACTGAGCGACCGGGGCAGCCGACTGGCCTGCGAGCGGGCGCTGGCCCTGGTGCTGGCGGCGGTGTCCCAGCGCCGCCTGGGCAGTCCGGACGACAACGGCAGCCGGATGCAGTGGGCCGCCTGGCTGAGCCGGGACCTGCCGGCAGCAATCACGAGCGCCTGGCTGGAGGCGATCGCCGCCGACTGGCACGCCAACGAGCCCAAGGCCGCCGAACCCGCAGGCGCGGCGACACCAGCTTGCGAAGCGGCCACACCAGCCGGCAGCAGCCCAACCGCCGGCAGCCGTGCCGCGGCCGGCCAACCCTTCCAGCCGCTGCTGTACGGCAGCACCCTCGGCCTGGTGCTGATGACGCCCCACTGGTGGGGCCAGACCGGCTTGGGCGACTGGGATCTGGTGCGGATCGACGGCGACGGCCAGGCCAGCCTGCTGAGCGAAGAACGGCAGGAGATCGCCGCCGGCGAAGCCACCTGCAGCCTCTGCCAAAGGGAGGCTGCCAGTCTGTTCGCCGGCCGCAGCGGCCTGTGGCCGATCGGCGCTCAGGCGGCCCCCTTCGCCCTGCTGTTGAGCACCGATGGCCTACGCAAATCCTGCGCCAGCGACCCGGATTTTCTGTTGCTGGCGCGCTGGTTGGCGGGAATGCCTGATCCGACCGAGGCCCCCCGGGGAGCCGAACTGGCGGCCAGCCTTGATCGGATCAGCCGCGAGGGCAGCGGCGACGATGTGAGCGTGGCGATCGGCCGACTGGAACCAGCTCGCCATCGGCTCGCTCCTGAACGGGCCGCAGCCAGCGCTGACAGCGGCGCTCCAACACTGCCAACCCCCTCAGCCGGCTCAAACCGCTCAACGGATTCAACTGTCTCAAGTGAGACACCTGCTGCCACTAAACCAGCTAGTTCAGCTGAGACAGCTGAATCCAAAGGCTGGACAGATCCATCGATCTTCGGCGCTGACGCACCGGGTACCGCTGGCCCTGCCCGCCAGGAAACCGCCGCCAGCCAGCCGCAGCCCCGCACCCCCGGGCCTTCGCCGGCCAGGAAGCCCCGCGCCCTGGCCGTGATCGGCCTGACCCTGGTGCTGGCCGGGGTTGGGGTGGGAACCACGGCGCTGCTGCTGCCGTGGCCCCGCCCGGATGCGCCGAAGCTGGCCACAGCCACCGCACAGCAGGCCCTGCAACAGAAGGCCCAGCAGCTCTGCAGCGCACCGGAGACCATCAGCCGTCAGTTGAATCGCCGCCGCGCCCTGATTGACCAGTGGCGCCAACAGTGGCACCAACAGCGGCCCAAGCCGGGCTGGCTCCAGGCGCAAGCCCGGCGTGATCCCCTGGCGGCCTGGATCGCCATCAGCCTCGATCCGGCCCTGCCCGCAGCCAGACGCCGCCAAAACCTTGAGTGGCTGGGGGCCTGCCCCGCCCTGATCGAAGCTTTGCCGGCGGCCCCGTCTTTGCCGGCGGCCCCGTCTGCGCAGCAGACCAACAAAAAGCGCCCATTCCGGGCGCTTGATGGCTCATGAGCCCTGATCTGACCTGAACCTGATGCACCTGCCAGGCCCTGCGGAGCCACACTCCGCAGAACCTCCGCCCAGGCTGCAGGCGACCTGCCAATTCAGGCGGTACCGCAGAAGGTGACGTCGGGGAACTTGGCCTTGGCTTCTTCAAGGGCCTTGCCGCGGCCTTCCTCCTGCCAGTAGTTGATCACTTCCGTGGCCTTGTTGAGGATCTCAACGCGCTCGTTGTCGGTGATCCAGCTCTTGGCTTCGAGCTCGGTTTTGAGGGTTTCCCAGGCATCTTCCCGGGGCCAGAAGAAGTAGGCAGTGAGGGGGCTGGGGCCACCACCGACGATCTGATCCACCGCCAGAGCGACGTTGTCGGGGAGCCAGAGGATCTTCAGCAGGAAGCGACCCTCATCGGCCTTGGGGGTGTAGCCGGAGGGAACACCGTCCTCGTCGATGGTGGCGGTGGCAAGGGCGGCGCTGCCGCCGCGCATCACCGGACGCCCTTCCGTGGTGGCGGGAGTGGCAGGAACGGCGGCAGCGTCGACCACGTCAGCCGGGATGCTGGTCGCGTCCACGGCGCCCTCGGGTGCTGTCATGGTCTCGTTGCCCAAGGTATGGAAGCAAACAAGTAACTTACCAGCCAAGCTGCCGCCCCTCCCCTGACCGCGCGCGCCGTCCTGCTGTTCGACATCGACGGCGTCATCCGCGACGTGGCGGCCAGCTACCGGCGGGCGATCGTCGAAACCGTGCATCAGTTCAGTGGCTGGCGGCCCGAACCAGCCCAGATCGACGCGCTCAAAAGCGAGGGCTGCTGGAACAACGACTGGCAGGCCTCCCTGGAGCTGCTGCGGCGCCACGGGCTGGCGGGCGGTCTGCCGGCCTTTGACACCCTGGTGGCCGCCTTCGGCGCTCACTATTTCGGCGGTGATCCCGAAGGCGATCCCGCCCTGTGGCGCGGCTTCATCGGCCAGGAGCCGCTGTTGGTGGGGCCGGAGTTTTTTGCCGATCTGAGCGCAGCCGGCTTCCTCTGGGGCTTCGTGAGCGGTGCCGAGCCGCCCTCGGTGCGCTTTGTGCTGGAGCAACGCCTCGGCCTGCAGAATCCCGCCGTCATCGCCATGGGCGATGCGCCCGACAAACCCGATCCCAGCGGCTTGTTGCAGCTGGCCGCCGCGCTGCTGGCCGCCAGCGACGCCAATGGCGCGGCGCTCAGCCCCGACCAGCTCAGCCTGGGCCAGGCAGCGCCACCGGTGGCCTATCTGGGCGACACCGTCGCCGATGTGCAGACCGTGCTGCGGGCCCGCGAACGGATTCCGGGCCAGCGCTTTCTCAGCCTGGCAGTCGCGCCGCCGCATCTGCAGGAGCCGGGTCAGGAGGAGCGCCGCCGCGCCTACGAGCAGCAGTTGCGGGCCGCCGGTGCCGATCGGATTCTGGAGCGCAGCGACCAGGCCGGTGCGGCCCTGGCCGCCCTGCTGGGCTGAAGCCAGCCACCGGCGGCAGCTGGGCAACCCAGGCAGACCGGTGCTTCAGCGCTCCATCGCCACCGGTGCCTTGAGCGCGGCGGCCGTGAGGTTCTCGTGGCCGTGCTCGCTGACGGCCACGTCGTCTTCGATGCGGATGCCGATTCCTTTCCAGCGATCGTCGATCGCCGGCTGGCCCTCCGGCACCGCCAAGCGGTCGCTCACATAAAGGCCAGGCTCCACCGTGAGCACCATGCCGGGCTCAAGCTCAACGTGATGCTCCCCCAGCCGGTAGGCGCCGACATCGTGCACATCGAGGCCCAGCCAGTGGCCGGTGCGGTGCATGTACAGATGGCGGTAGGCCCCCTGTTCGATCACGCCATCGACCGTGCCCACCAGCAGGCCGAGCTCCAGCAGGCCCGCCACCAGCACCCGCACGGCCGTGTCATGCACGCCTTCGGCGGTCTGCCCGGGCGCCACCGCGGCCACCGCCGCCTCCTGGGCCGCCAGCACCAGCTCATAGAGGGCCCGCTGCTCGCCGCTGAAGCGGCCGTTGATCGGGAAGGTGCGGGTGATGTCGCCGTTGTAGTAGTCGCCCAACGAACAGCCGGCATCGATCAATACCAGGTCACCCGGGCGCAGCGCCGCATTGTTGGCGGTGTAATGCAGCACGCAGGCGTTATCACCGCCGGCCACGATCGAGCCGTAGGCCGGCCCGCGGGCCCCCTGTTCGAGGAAATGGTGCTCGATCACCGCCTGGATCTGACGCTCGTTCAGACCGGGACGCACCACCTGCCGGGCCAGCTCGTGGGCTTCGGCGGAAATACGGGCCGCCTCCCGCAGCCGCAGCAGCTCCTCGGGGCTCTTGCGCAGCCGCAGCTCATGCAGCAACGGGCAGGGGGCCACCAGGCCCAGGGCGGCATGGCCACTGCGGGGCGCCCGATCCAACTGACGGGCCCAGGCCTTCAGAACCAGCGGCTCCACCTCCGGATGGCGTCCCACCCGGAAGGCGATGCCTTCGGCCCCCTCCAGATAGCCACCGAGCCGCTCGGCCAGCTCGCTGCGGGGATGGGCCAGGTCGGCGCCGAAGCCGGCAACGGCTCCTTCACAGCCCCAGCGGAAGCCATTCCAGACCTCGGCGCCGGGGTCCTTCGGCTCGACGAACAGCACAAAGGGATTGTCACTGCGATGTGGCAGAAACAGGGCCACAGCCCCGGGTTCATCAAAGCCGGTGAGATACCAGAAGTCGCTGTTCTGGCGAAAGGCGTGCTCCACATCAGCGTGATGGGTCACCAGCGGGGCCGCCGGGATCACGGCTGCCGCCCCGCCGAGCTGGCGCAGGAAACGCCCCCGCCGTTCGGCCAGCAGCAGCGGATCGATCAAGGGCTCAGGCATCTCTGAGACGGGGATGTACAGCGCGAAGATGGCACAGCCGCTTGAATGCGGTGGATCATGGGCAGCATCAGCCTCCAAGCCATCACCTTCATCGGCAGTCTTTCACCCCTGAAATCAACCCGGCGCCAGCGCCGGCCGCAGCCATGAACGACTTCGTGCTGCTGGCCATGGTCGTCGCCCTGATGCTGGCGGGCTCCTTCATCTGCTCCGGCATCGAGGCGGCCCTGCTCACCGTCAACCCGGTGAAGGTGCACGAACTGGCCAGTCGCGAGCGGCCGGTGCGGGGGGCCAGGCGGCTGGAACAACTGCGCCAGAAGCTGGGCCGCACCCTGGCGGTGCTGGTGATCGCCAACAACATCTTCAACATTTTCGGCAGCCTGATGGTGGGTGGCTTCGCCGCCGAGGTGTTCAACAAACGGGGCATCGAGGGTCCGGCCCTGCCGCTGTTCTCGGTCGGCCTCACGGTGCTGGTGATCCTGCTGGGCGAGATCCTGCCCAAGGCGATCGGCAGCAAACTGGCCTTGCCGGTGTCGCTGGCCACCGCACCGGCGGTGGGGCTGTTCCAGAAGTTGCTGCTGCCCCTGGTGTTGCTGCTGGAGCAGTTGATGCCGGCGATCACCGCCGAAAACGAAATCAGCACCGACGAAGAGGAGATCCGCCTGCTGGCGCGGCTGGGCTCCCAGAAGGGCCAGATCGAAGCGGATGAGGCGGCGATGATCGCCAAGGTGTTCCAGCTCAACGATCTCACCGCCCGCGATCTGATGGTGCCGCGGGTGTCGGCACCCACGATCGATGGCAACGAAAGCCTCGAGAGCCAGCGGGCCATCCTGCTGCGCAACCACGCTCCCTGGTGGGTGGTGCTGGGCGAAGAGGTGGACGAGGTGCTCGGGGTCGCCAGCCGCGAACGGCTGCTCACGGCCCTGCTGCAGGGCGAAGGACACACCGATGGCGTCGCCCTGTGCGAGCCGGTGGAGTTCGTGCCGGAGATGATC
The DNA here is from genome assembly GCA_903934745.1 of uncultured cyanobacterium. Taxonomy (GTDB): domain Bacteria; phylum Cyanobacteriota; class Cyanobacteriia; order PCC-6307; family Cyanobiaceae; genus Cyanobium. The sequence goes on along the minus strand of CAIZOZ010000014.1, from coordinate 3,629 downwards.
CACGCCGACCGCCTGCTCACCAGCTTCCGCCGCCATGGTTCCGGTGTGCGGGTGGTGGTGGATGAGTTCGGCGGCTTTGTCGGCGTGGTCGGCCCGGAAGCGGTGCTGGCGGTGCTGGCGGGCTGGTGGCGCAAACCGCTGGGGGTGGGCGAAGCCCCGGCGCCATGAGCAACGTCACCGCGCCGGCCATCCCCGAACGCTGCCGGCTGCTACTGCGCCGCTGGCGCCGTGAGCTGCAGCTCAGCCCCCGCGAAAGCAGCCTGCTGGGGCCGGAACTCCAGGGCCTTGACCGCCAGCTGCAGCGCCTGGAGCAGCAACGGCTGCGGGTGGCGGTCTTCGGCCGCGTTGGGGTGGGCAAGTCGAGCCTGCTCAATGCCCTGCTGGGTGAAGCGCATTTCGCCACCGATGTGGCCCACGGCTGCACCCGACGCCAGCAGGAGCGTGCCTGGCCGCAGCCGATCCGGGGCCTGAGCTCCGTCGATCTGGTCGACACCCCCGGCATCGATGAAATCGCCGCCGCGGCCCGCGCCCGCCTGGCCAGCCGGGTGGCGCTCGGCGCCGATCTGGTGCTGCTGGTGATCGACAGCGATCTCACCCAGGGCGAACTCGAAGCCCTGGAGATCCTGCTGGCCAGCGGCAAACCGCTGTTGCTGGTGCTCAATCGCTGCGACTGCTGGCCCGCTGCCGAGCTCGCAGCCCTGGCGGCGAGCATCCGCCGGCGCCTGCCGCCGGCAGCTCGCCATCTCGAACCGATCGCCGTGGCAGCGGCACCGCGACGGGCCGAACTGCTGGCCGACGGCCGCGTGCGCAGCCGCCTCGAAGCAGCCCGCATTGAGCCCCTTCAAGAGCAACTGACGGCGGCGCTGAACCAGCACGGCGAGCGCCTGCTGGCGCTCAATGCGCTGCGGGCCGCCGATCGCTTCAGCCAGGGCCTGCATCAACAGCGCCTGCGCCAGGGCCGCCGCCAGGCCCAGAGCCTGATCGGCCGCTTTGCGGCGCTCAAGGCCACCGGCGTGGCCGCCAACCCGCTGCTGCTGCTCGATCTGGCCGGCGGCATCGCCTGCGACAGCGCCCTGGTGCTGCAGCTCTGCCAGCTCTACGGCCTACCGATGACCCGCAGCAGCGCCCGCCAGCTGCTGGGACGACTTTCCGGCCACAACGCCCTGCTCGGGGGAGCCCAACTGGGACTGCAGGCCCTGCTGAGCGGCCTGCGCCAGCTGCTGCTGCTGGCCGCTCCGTTCAGCGGTGGCCTCAGCCTGGCGCCGGCGGCGCCGGTGGCCCTGGCCCAGGCGGCCCTGGCGGTGGCCACCACCCGTCGCACCGGCCGGCTGGCGGCGGCCGAGCTACTGCGCAGCACGCTGGCGGCCGGTCAACCGGGGGCCTTGCTGCGCCGCCTGGCCGAGCAGGATCCGGAAACACGGCGCTGGCTGGGCGAGTGGCGGCCGCTGATGCAGCCAGGTGGGACCAACGGCCCCTTGGGGTCAGGGCCCCTGGGGCCCGGCTCCCTGGGCCCCGGCCTGCTGCCCTGAGCCGCCCTTGAACCGCAACCCAGCCGCCATCGCCCTGTTCGGCACCAGTGCCGACCCCCCGACCCACGGCCCTCGAGCCCTGCTGGAAGGGCTGCTGACCCTCTATTCCCAGGTGGTCACCTGGGCCAGCGACAACCCGCTCAAGCAGCACACGGCACCCCTGACGGTGCGCATCGCCCTGTTGAAGGCGCTGGTGGACGCGATCGAGGATCCCCGGCTGAGCCTGGAGCAGGAGCTCAGCAGCCCCTGGACGATTGAAACCCTGGGGCGGGCCCATCGGCGCTGGCCCGGACAGCCCCTGGTGTTCGTGGTGGGCAGTGATCTGGCGGCCCAGATCCCCCGCTGGAAAAATGCCAGCCAAGTGCTGGCCAGCTGCGTGCTGGCGATCGCCCCCCGCCAGGGCTGGCCCCTGAGCGAAGCCACCCTGGCGGCACTGCGGGACCTGGGCGCCAGCGTGGAGCTGCTGCCGCTCACGATCGCGGCCAGCGCCAGCTCCAGCATCCGCGAGCGACCCGAACGCAGCGAGGTGCCCCCCGAGCTCTGGCCGGTGCTGCTGCAGCACAATCCCTACGGACTCCCCCAGCCCTGATGCGTCTCGCCCTGGCCCAGCTCAATCCCCTGGTGGGAGATCTGGAGGGCAACGGCCGCCTGATCGAGCAGGCCGGCCTGGAGGCGGCCGCGGCAGGGGCCGATCTGCTGCTCACCCCCGAACTGTCGCTCTGGGGCTATCCGCCGCGGGACCTGCTGCTGCGGCCGGTACTGCTGGAGCGTCAACAGTTGGAACTGGACCGTCTGGCCGCCTGCCTGCCGGGTGATCTGGCCGTGCTGATCGGGATGGCGGAGCCGATCGCCGCCGCTGGCAGTCCAAGCCTGTACAACGCCCTGGCCCTGGTGGAAGGGGGCCGCTGGCGGGTCGTGGCGCGCAAACAACTGCTGCCCAGCTACGACGTCTTCGATGAACGCCGCTACTTCCTGCCGGGAGACCAGACGGCCGTGCTCGAACTGGAGCGCCGTGGCCGCCGCTGGCGACTGGGGCTGAGCATCTGCGAAGACCTCTGGGTGGAGGAGGCGTTGCAGGCTCAGCGACTGGCGGGGGCCGATCCGATCGGCGCACTGCTGAACCAGAACCTCGATCTGCTGCTGAACCTCTCGGCCTCCCCCTTCGGCCAGGGCAAGCTCAACCTGCGGCATCAACTGGCGGCGCGGGCCGCACTGCGGCTGGGCTGCCCGGTGGTCTACGTCAACCAGGTGGGCGGCAACGACGATCTGGTCTTCGACGGGGCCAGTTTCGTCGTCGACCCCAGCGGCAGCCCCATCTGCCAACTGGCCTGCTCCGAGGAGCAACTGGGCTTCTGGGATGCGGACCCAAGGCCGGCGGGGTCGCTGCCCCCCAGCCCACCCTCAGCCGAGGAACAACTGTTGCGCTGCCTGGTACTGGGGGTGCGCGACTACGCCCGCAAATGCGGCTTCAGCAGCGCCCTGCTGGGGCTCAGTGGCGGCATTGACTCGGCCCTGGTGGTCCTGATCGCCACCGCCGCGCTTGGGGCCGAGCGGGTCAGCGCCCTGCTGATGCCCTCTCCCTGGAGCTCGGCCGGCTCCCTCAGCGATGCCAGGGCCCTGGCCAGCCGTCTCGGCCTGACCACCGACACCGTGGCGATCGCCAACCTGATGGCCGCCTTCGACGACGCCCTCTCCGGCCCCCTGGCTGGCCCCCCTCGAGGGCTGACGGCGGAGAACCTGCAATCACGCATCCGCGGCACCCTGCTGATGGCCGTGGCCAACCAGCAGGGCCAGCTGCTGCTCGCCACCGGCAACAAGTCGGAGCTGGCCGTGGGCTACTGCACCCTCTACGGCGACATGAACGGTGGGCTGGCCGTGATCGGCGATCTCTACAAAACCACCGTGTTTGGTCTCTGCGACTGGATCGACAGCCCAGCGGCGGCCCCCTGCCGCGCCGCCCTGGGATTACCGGCCAGCGGGGAGCTGATCGGCGAAGCGATTCGCCACAAACCACCCAGCGCCGAGCTGCGCCCCGATCAGCGCGACAGCGACTCCCTGCCCGACTACGCCGTGCTCGATCCGCTGCTGAAGGCCTACATC
>CAIZOZ010000013.1 GCA_903934745.1 uncultured cyanobacterium | reverse complement strand
GCAACGCCACCAGCTCCAGCCAGGATTCCGGCCAGACCTGATCGGTGCCGGCAACCCCGATCCAGCGCACCACAAGCCCTGGGCCGGAATCCTGAACCTGACAGGCTTTCCACCAAGCTCAGGGTCCTGAGTCGGAATCCTGGATCGGCCTGGCGTTCCACCAGGCTCGGAGTCCTTGGTCGGCCTGGCTTTCAGCCAGGCTCGGACGCCTTGGTCGGCCTGGCCTTCAGCCAGGCCTCGTGCGGCAGCGGCTCGGTGCCGTATTCCCAGTCGTCGTAGTCGGGGTCGTTGCGAATCTTCTGGTGCAGTTCCTTCTGCACCTCGAAGTTGTGGGGATGGATCTCGGCAGTCGCCCCATCCGCCTCGGGGGGCTGGGGGAGCGGGGAAGTTTCGGCTGAGGTCATGGCTCGTAAAGCAGTTGCCACCATTCTCCCCCGCCTGCGGGCCTGTCCCGGCGCAACGGCTAGGTCGATCCGGCACCCAAAGGGATCGCAGCCAACCCGTAGCGAAGCCAACCCGTAACGAAGCCAGCCGACAGCGCCGGCCGACAACCCCACCAACCAGCTTGGCGATCCACCCACCCCCAGCCAATCGCCACCGATCGCCGCGGGCCGCGACCGGTGCCCAGGCCAGCGTCCTAGACGTTGAACAGGAACTCCATCACGTCCCCTTCGGCCACCACGTAGTCCTTGCCTTCACTGCGCAGCCAGCCGCGGGTACGCGCCACGGCCAAGGAGCCGGCCTCCAGCAGCTGGGCGTAGCTGACGGTCTGGGCGCGGATGAAGCCCCGTTCGAAATCGGTGTGGATCACGCCGGCGGCCTGGGGAGCGGTCATGCCGGCCTCGATCGTCCAGGCCCGGGTTTCCTTCTCGCCGGTGGTGAAATAGGTGCGCAGGCCCAGCAGGGAGTAGGTGGCGCGAATCAGGCTCTGCAAGCCGCCCTCGCTCACCCCCAGACCAGCCAGGAACTCCGCCCGCTCTTGCTCCGGCAGCTCGATCAACTCGGCCTCCACCTGGGCGGAGATCGGCACCGTTTCAGCCCCTTCCCGGGCTGCCAGCTGCCTCACCGCCTCCACATAGGCATTGCCGCTGGCCAGATCGTCTTCGCTCACATTGGTGGCGTAGATGATCGGCTTGGCGGTGAGCAGCCACAGGAGACGCACCATGGCGGCCTCCTCGGGCCCCAGCTCGACGTTGCGGGCCGCGCCGCCCTGCTCCAGTTCGGCCTGGATGCGCGCCAGGGCGGCATCTTCCAGCTGGGCCTCCTTGCTGGTGCGCGCCTGCTTCTTGAGGCGCTCGCGCCGCTTCTCCACCTGGGCCAGATCGGAGAGCCCCAGCTCGAGGTTGATGATCTCGGCATCGCGGACCGGATCCACCGAGCCGGAGACATGAATCACATCGTCGTTCTCGAAGCAGCGCACCACGTGGACGATGGCGTCCACCTCGCGGATGTTGGCCAGGAACTTGTTGCCAAGTCCCTCCCCCTGGCTGGCTCCCTTGACCAACCCGGCGATATCGACGAACTCCACCCGGGTGGGGATCAGTTCCTTCGAACCGGAAATGGCAGAGAGTTTGGCCAGCCGCTCATCGGGCACCGACACGATGCCCGAGTTG
>CAIZOZ010000012.1 GCA_903934745.1 uncultured cyanobacterium | reverse complement strand
CATCTGCCCCGTTTGCCCCTGGAGAGGTGGCCGAGCGGTTGAAGGCGCAGCACTGGAAATGCTGTATAGGGGCAACTTTATCGAGGGTTCGAATCCCTCCCTCTCCGTTCTGTAAGCCGGTCTTCATGACCGGCTTTTTTGTGGCTCAGCATTGCCCTGGGCACTCTAATTTTTCAGTCCAAATCAGGGCAGTTCATGCTCTCGGCAGTTCAGGGCAGACCCGCATAGAACAGCACAAAACTCTCCAAGCGGCTGGCTTCAGCTTGCGGGCTAGCAGGTTCGCCTTGGGCGTGCTCACCACCGCGTTGATCGATGCCAGCACTGAATGCGGGCTCGATCCAAGCCGTGACGACTGAGACTGCAGCCGCTGCGGTTGGTTGCTGGTTGGGACTTCAGCCGAAGCGACCGCTCACGTAATCCTGGGTGGACTGTTGGGCTGGAGCGTTGAAGATCTCCTCGGTTTCGCTATACTCCACCAGGTAACCCACCTTGCCCGAACCACCGTCAACAGCCTCGGCATTGAAGAAGGCGGTCATGTCGGCGACGCGCACCGCCTGCTGCATGTTATGGGTGACGATGATGATCGTGTAGTTGCGTTTGAGTTCATGCATCGTTTCCTCAATCTTTAACGTTGAGATCGGATCGAGGGCTGAGCAGGGCTCATCCATCAGGATCACCTCCGGTTCGGTGGCAATGGCCCGGGCGATGCAGAGCCGCTGCTGCTGGCCACCGGAGAGGGCGAGGCCGCTCTGCTGCAGCTTGTCTTTGCATTCATCCCAGACGGCCGCCTTGCGCAGCGAGCGCTCCACCAACTCGTCCATGTCGCCGCGATAGCCGTTGATGCGTGCACCGAAGGCGATGTTTTCGTAGATCGTTTTCGGGAACGGGTTGGGCTTCTGGAACACCATGCCGATGCGGCGCCGCACCTCCACCGGGTCGATCCGGGGGTGATAGAGGTCCTGGCCATCAAACAGCACCTGGCCCTTGAGATGACAGCCGGGAATCAGATCGTTCATGCGGTTGAGCGCCCGCAGCACCGTGGACTTGCCGCAGCCGGACGGTCCGATGAAGGCGGTGACCCGTCCATCGGGGATGTCGAGAAACACATTCTTGACAGCCTCAAATTTTCCATAGGAAATCGAGACGTTCTGCAGCGACATGCAGATTTCCTTGCTGCTTGTGCTCACGGTGCTTTGCTTGCTGAGAGTGGTGTTCATGGCAGCAGGGGGCGGTGGGGAAGGATGGTGGGGCGGGGAGAGTGGGGAGAGCTAGATTTTTGACAAGCGACTGAGCCAGCGGGCCAGCAGGTTGGCCGCCAGAATCATCATCACCAGCACAAAAGAGGCGGCCCAGGCCAACTCGTTCTGGGCTTCGTAGGGCATGATCGCGAAGTTGAAGATCAACACCGACATCGTGGCGATCGGGTTGAAGATGCCTTCGGGCCAGAAGGCGGAGAACAGGGCGGTGAAGATCAATGGCGCCGTTTCACCGGCGGCGCGGGCGATCGCCAGCACCACCCCGGTGGAAATCGGCGTGAGCGCGGCCGGAAGCACCACCTGGGTGATCGTCACATAGCGGGAAGCCCCGACGCCGTAGGCCCCCAGCCGCAGTTCGTTGGGCACCAATTTGAGGCCCTCATTGGTGGTTTTGATCACGGTGGGAAGCATCAACACCGAAAGGGCAATGCCACCGGCCATGGCGCTATAGCTCTGGCCGAAAAAGACCCGACTGGCGACGATCAGGCCGTAGACGAACACGCCACTGATGATCGAAGGCACGCCGGCCAGAACATCATTGGCGAAACTCACCAGCTGACCGAACCAGCTCTTGCCCGCATATTCCGACAGGTAGATGCCGCCAGCGACGCCGACGGGGATGGCGATCAGGGCGGCGATCAAGGTGACCAGCACGGTGCCGAGCATGGCGTTGCCGAAGCCGCCGCCTTCGAGCCCGGGGGCGGGGGGCAGTTGGGTGAACAGCCGCAGGCTGATCAGGCGGCCTCCCTGCACCAGCACATACACCAGCACCAACACCAGGGGCAACACCGCCAGGGTGGCGAACAGGCCGGAGATGACGCTGAACAGGTCATTGAGCCGATTGCGCCGCAAGCGCGGGTCAAAGTTCAGGGGCCGGCGATCAAACAGGGTGGTATCCGTGCTGGAATCGCTGCCGGAATGGGATGGGGAGAGCGTCATGGGGGCGATTCAGTATTTAAGGCTGAGCCGGCGGACGACCCACTGGGCGAGCACATTCACCGTGAAGGTGAGCAGCATCAAAATCAGGGCGGCGTACATCAAGGCGGAAACCTGAATGCCGTCGGCCTCACCGAATTGGTTGGCCAGCATCGAGGCAATCGTGTTGCCGGGTGCCAGCAGGGAGAGATCAAAGTTGAGCGAGTTGCCGATGATCATCGTGACGGCCATGGTTTCTCCCATCGCCCGGCCCAGGGCCAGCATCACGCCGCCGATGATCGAAGAAATCGCCGCCGGCAGAATCACCGCGAAAATTGCCCCCCAGCGGGTGGTGCCGACGCCATAGGCGCCCTGACGCAGCTCGATCGGCACCTGGTTGAGGGCATCACGGGCGATGGCGGTGATGATCGGCAGCACCATCACCACCAGGATCAGGATCGCCGGCGCCATGCCCGGGCCCTGGGGCGTGGAGGCGAAAAACGGAGTCCAGCCCAGCAGCTGATGCAGCATTTCCAGCGCGGGCCGGATCGCCGGCTCCATCACAAAGATGGCCCACAGGCCCAGCACCACCGACGGAATCGCCGCCAACAGTTCCACCATCAGGCCGATCAGCTCCCGCAGGCGCGCGGGGATCAGATCTTCGGTGATGAAAATGGCCGTACCCACACCCAGCGGCACGGCGATGGCCAGCGCCAGGATCGAGCTCACCAGGGTGCCGTAGATGGCGACAAAGGCCCCGTATTGCTCGTTGACCGGATCCCAGGCTGAGGTGACCAGAAACCGCAGGCCGAAGCTGGCCATCGCCTCGCGGGACCCCTGGAACACGGTGAGCAGGATCGCCAACAACACGATCGCCACCAGCGAAGCCAGGGCGAGGGTGAGCTGGCGGAAGCCCAGATCCAGGAGCTTCTCGCTGGGGGGTCGACGTCTCAGGGTGAACTGAGCGTCACCGCTGTGCCCGTGAACGCTGGTCATGAGGTGACGGGTCTGAACGGAGCGGAAGAGAGAATCAAGGGGTTGCAGGCAGGTGTCTGGGCCGCTGGCGGCAGCGGCTTGGCGGGCGGCGATGGGGGGCAAAGGGTGCCGCGCGCCAGATAGCGGCGGCTCTCAGCCTGCAGTGGTGGCCCTGATTCGGTCCTTCTGGAATCTACGAAGTGCATCGGTGTTCACCGATTAAGCTCGGATTAACGTCTGGATCAGGCTTGCGGTCTGCCCAGTCCCGGTAGCTTGGAATTGAAAGCAGGGTTTCATGGGGCGGATCGTTGGCATCGACCTGGGCACCACCAACTCGGTGGTGGCCGTGCTCGAAGGCGGCAGACCTCAGGTCATTGCCAATGCCGAGGGAGGGCGTACCACGCCCTCGGTGGTGGGATTCAGTCGCGATCAGGAGCTGCTGGTGGGGCAGCTGGCCCGCCGCCAGCTGGTGCTGAACCCCCGCAACACCTTCGCCAATCTCAAGCGCTTCGTCGGCCGTCGCTGGCAGGAGCTGGAGGACAGCAGCCTCGGCGTGCCCTACACGGTGCGGGCCAACGACCAGGGCAACGTGCGGGTGGTCTGTCCCGTCACCGAGCGCGAATACGCGCCGGAAGAGCTGGTGGCCAGCATCCTGCGCAAGCTGGTCGACGACGCCGCCACCTATCTGGGGGAGCCTGTGGAGGCGGCGGTGATCACCGTGCCGGCCTATTTCGATGATGCCCAGCGCCAGGCCACCCGCGATGCCGGCCGGCTGGCGGGGATCACGGTGGAGCGCATCCTCAATGAACCGACCGCGGCCGCCCTGGCCTACGGCTTTGATCGCAGTGCCGTGAAGCAGGTGCTGGTGTTCGACCTTGGCGGCGGCACCTTTGATGTTTCGGTGCTGCGCATCGCCAACGGCGTCTTTGACGTCAAGGCCACCAGCGGCGACACCCAGCTGGGTGGCAACGACTGGGATCGGCGCATCGTCGACTGGGTGGCGGATGGCTTCTTCAAGGAGCACGGCCTCGATCTGCGCCGCGATCGCCAGGCCTTGCAGCGCCTCACCGAAGCTGCCGAGAAGGCCAAGATCGAACTTTCGGGTGTGCCGAGCACTCCCCTCTCCCTGCCGTTCATTGCCACCGGGTCGGACGGCCCCCTGCACATCGAGTGCACCCTGGAGCGCCGCAGCTTCGAGGCCCTCTGCCCCGATCTGCTGGATCGGCTGCTGCGGCCGGTGCAGGGGGCCCTGCGCGATTCCGGCCTGGGAGCCGACGACATCGATGACGTGGTGCTGGTGGGCGGCTCCACCCGCATGCCGATGGTGCAGGAGATGGTGCGCACCCTGATTCCGCGCGAACCCTGTCAATCGGTGAATCCCGATGAGGTGGTGGCGATCGGCGCCGCTGTGCAGGCCGGCATTCTCACCGGCGAACTGCGGGATCTGATGCTCAACGACGTCACCCCCCTCTCCCTGGGGCTGGAGACGATCGGCGGCGTGATGAAGGTGCTGATCCCACGCAACACGCCGATCCCGGTGCGTAAGTCGGATCTATTCAGCACTTCGGAGGCCAATCAGAACTCGGTGGAAATCCACGTGCTTCAGGGCGAGCGCCAGATGGCCACGGACAACAAATCGCTGGGGCGGTTCCGGCTGGCCGGCATCCCACCGGCCCCCCGGGGCGTGCCCCAGGTGCAGGTGTCGTTTGATATCGATGCCAACGGCCTGTTGCAGGTGTCGGCCACTGATCGCACCACCGGCCGCCAGCAGAGCGTGACGATTCAGGGCGGCTCCAATCTCAGCGAGCAGGAGATTGCCGCCTTGCTGGCGGAGGCAGAGCTCAAGGCGGTGGACGATCGCCGCCAACGGGCGGTCATCGACCGCCGCAACAAGGCCCAGACGCTGGTAGCCCAGGCCGAGCGGCGGCTGCGCGATGCCGCCCTCGAACTCGGCCCCTACGGCGCCGAACGCCAGCAGCGCTCGGTGGAAATGGCGGTGCGGGACGTGCAGGATCTGCTCAGCGCTGAGGATGCGGCCGACCTGGAGCTGGCGGTGAGTCAGTTGCAGGAGGCGCTGTTTGGTCTGAACCGGCGGCTGATGAGTGAGCGGCGCTCTGAAACTGGTCCGCTGCAGGGCCTCAAGAACACACTCGGCTCACTCAAAGACGAATTATTCGCCGACGACGACTGGGAGGACTGGGATCGGAACGGCCGCGGTGATCCCTGGGCCAGCAGCTCCCGCAGCGCTGGTTCAGGTGCTGGCGCTGCTGGCTCTGGTCGCAGCGCCTTTGGTGGTGACCTGTTCGGCTCCGGCAGCGCTGACTCGGCTGGCTACGGCCGCTTCGGTGGAACCGGCGGCGGAACCGGCAGCGGAACCGGCAGCGCCGGTTCTGGTTGGGGCCGGGCCCCAGACACTGGGGCCGCTCGCGACGGTGGCGACTGGCCGCGAGGGTCGCGTCAGCCCGACGATCGCGGCCTTGGTCTTCGAGATCGAGGTGAACAAATTCGCGGTGATCAAGATCCCAGGGATCGGGATCCCAGGGATCGGGATCCAAGGGATCGGGATCCAAGGGATCAAGATCCAGGGGATCAAGCCTGGCTGGATCGGGAGCGTGGCGAGCGCGCCTCTGAGCCGCGGAACAGCGGCCGCACTAGCGGCTACAGCGCCAGCAGCAGTGGCGGTGGTAGTGGCAGTGGCGGTAGCTGGGGCCGGGACAACGAGGGCGGACGCTTCAACGACCGCGCCGGCTACGAGCAACGCAACGGTTTTGAGGATCGCAACGGCTTTGAGGATCGCAACCCTGACCGCTGGAGCAGCAGCGAACGCTTCAACGAGCGCCAGCGCCAGCCAGAGTTCGGCCT
>CAIZOZ010000011.1 GCA_903934745.1 uncultured cyanobacterium | reverse complement strand
GCCATCAGTTCATTGGCCTTCTTGCTGGCCGCATACAGGCTCACCGGGTGATCCACCCCCTGGTGCTCTGAAAATGGCAGGCGGGTGTTGCCCCCATACACCGAACTGCTGCTGGCATAGACCAGATGCTGCACGTCGTGGTGGCGGCACCCCTCGAGGATGTGCCCGAAGCCCACCAGGTTTGCCTGGATGTAGGCCGCCGGATTCTCGATCGAATAACGCACCCCCGCCTGGGCCGCCAGGTTCACCACCCGCTCCGGGCGATGCTCCGCGAAGGCTTGGTGCACTGCCTCGCCATCCTCCAGATCCGCCTGGATCAGCGTGAACGGTGTGCCCGTGCGGGATGCCGTGTCTTGCAGACGCTTCAGCCGGGCCCGCTTCAGGGCTGGGTCGTAGTAGGGGTTGAGATTGTCAAAGCCAACCACCGCCGTGCCCCGCTCCAACAGCCGGGTGCTGAGGTGGAAGCCAATGAAACCTGCCGCACCGGTGACAAGAACGCTCATGGAATCGGGCAGCACCGCAGAGCGGCGTCAGAGAAGGGCATCAACAGGTGTTGCGGGCGGCGGTTGTTGCTGCCGGCTGGACACAACACTGATGCGAGGGCTTGGAAGGCCCGTGCGTGAGATCAGCTGCAGGCTGGATGGAGACGCTGGTTTCTCTCCCCTGGCAGCCTGCGGGAGATACCGATGGGTTCAGGGATGATTCGAGAGGTCGCTTGCCGCCTGCTGAACGGCTTGCAGCGCTGCCTGGGGCAGCTGCGTCCGCGGCAGCTCTGGCCAGCCGGAGCGCCTGGGGGCCGGACCCTGGCTGGGGCCTTGGTGCTGGTGGCCGTGGCCGTGCCGTTTGTCCTGGCCAGGGGGCTGTTCGGGCCTGGCCCTGCCGCTGACACCGGCCTAGATGCGGGCGAGACCAGCCCTTTGGAAGCCCGCCACCTCGCCCTGGTGATCAATAGCGCCGATCCGCTCAGCGAGGCGATCGGCTCTTACTACCAGCAGGCTCGCCACATACCGGCGGAGCAGGTGATTCGGGTGCGCTTTGCGCCTGGTGGAACCCGGTTGCCGGTGGCGGAGTTTCGCCGCATCCGGCGCCAGGTGGAGCGTCAGACGCCCGATCGGGTGCAGGTTTATGCCCTGGCCTGGGCTTCGCCTTGGCGGGTGGGCTGTCAGTCGATCACCAGTGCCTTCAGCTTCGGCTACCGGCCGGAGGTCTGCGGCGGGCGCTGCGGATCGGCTCGTATCAGCCCCTATTACGCCCGCGGCGAGGTGCGGCGCCCCTGGGATCAGTTGCGGTTGCGCCCTTCGATGCTGCTGGCGGCCACCAGCTTCGCGGCGGGGCGAGCCCTGATTGATCGGGGCGTTGCCGCCGATGGCACCAAGCCAGCAGGTACGGCCTATCTGCTCAGCACCTCCGACCCGCTGCGCAATGTCCGCGCTGATCGCTTTGGTGCAGTGGCGGCCTCCTTGGGCCAGCGCCTGCGGATTCGGGTGCTGTGGGCGGATGCCCTTGAGGGCGCTCCGGATGTGATCGCCTACTTCACCGGCCTGACCGTGGTGGGCGGCATCACCAGCAACCACTACCGCCCCGGAGCGGTGGCTGATCAGCTCACCTCCACCAGCGGCATGCTGACCGGACCTTCGGGAACCAGCGCCGATGGCGGCCTGGGCCAGATGAGTGCTTTGCGCTGGCTCGAGGCCGGCGCCACCGGCAGCTACGGCACTGTGGTGGAACCTTGCAACATGACCAGCAAGTTTCCCGACCCCGGCCTGCTGCTCAGCTACTACCGCCGGGGCGACACCCTGATCGAGAGCTATTGGCGCAGCGTGGCCATGCCGGATCAGGGGGTGTTCATTGGTGAACCGCTATCCAGACCATGGGCTGGGCGCTGATGCCAGGCCCAGGCGTGCTCGATGATTGTCGCTAGCTCCGGATAGCGCGGGCGCCAGCCGAGTTCGCTGTGGGCCTTGCCGGCCCCAGCCACCAATTGGGCTGGATCACCGCTACGGCGCGGGGCCACGTGGGCCAGCAGTCCGCGGCCGGTGACGGCCTTGGCGGTTTCAATCACCTGCTGCACCGAATAGCCGGTGCCGTTGCCGAGGTTGTAGATCAGCGGGGCCTTGACGGGCTCTTCGCGCTCCCTCAGTCGCAGCAGCCGCTCCAGCCCCAGCACGTGGGCATCGGCCAGATCGCTGACGTGGATGTAGTCGCGGATGCAGGTGCCATCGGGGGTGGGGTAGTCGTCGCCGTAAATCTGCAGGTAGGGGCGGCGGCCGCCCATCACATCGAGCACCAGCGGGATCAGATGGGTTTCGGGGTTGTGGTTCTCGCCCAGATCACCGGCCGGATCAGCGCCGGCGGCATTGAAGTAGCGGAAGATCACGCTCGGCAGCCCGTAGGCGCTGGCGAAATCCGTGAGCAGCTGCTCCACCATCCACTTGCTGCGGCCGTAGGGATTGATCGGTGCCTGGGGGTGCACCTCCGTCATCGGCACCTGCTGGGGAACCCCGTAGGTGGCGCAGGTGGACGAGAAGACGATCGGGATCGGGCGCGGCGGCGGGCCGGATTCAGCGCCCTGCTGCGGCGCCGCGATCAGCGTTTCCAGCAGGGTGAGGGTGTCGCCGAGGTTGTTGCGGTAGTACTTGGCCGGATCACTGACCGACTCGCCCACATAGGCGTAAGCGGCAAAATGCAGCACCGCCTCGATTGGTTTACCCTCCAGGCCGCTGCCGGCCAGCTCGGGATGGTGTCCCTGCAGCAACTCCGTGAGCAGTTGGCGATCGCCCACCTGGCCCACCACCAGGGGCACCTGCAGGGTCTGGCGCACGATCTCGGCATGGCCGTAGACCAGGTTATCGAGCACCACGGGCTGATGACCGGCCCGGCTCAGGGCCCTTACCGCCTGGCTGCCGATGTAGCCCGCACCGCCCGTGACCAGAACCCTCAAAGTCTCACCTCAACGCCGGCTTGCCGGCTGGAAATGTAGTCCGCGACCGTGCTGTTCAATCCCGTCTCCAAGGGGATGCGCGCCTGCCAGCCCAGGTTGGCCAGTCGGCTCACATCCAGCAGCTTGCGGGGGGTGCCGTCGGGCTTGCTCGGATCCCAGTGGATCTCACCGCGGAAGCCCACCGCCTTCGCCACCAGCTCCGCCAACTCCCGGATCGTCAGATCACGGCCGGTGCCGACATTGAGATGCTGGGGCTGCTGATCGGCGGGCTGCCAGTGCTCCAGGCAGAAAACCACCGCATCGGCCAGGTCGTCGACGTGCAGAAACTCCCGACGGGGGGTGCCGCTGCCCCAGCAGAGCACCTGGCTGACGCCACTCTCGCGGGCCTCCTGAAAGCGGCGGATCAGGGCCGGCAACACGTGGCTGTGGGTGGGGTGATAGTTATCGCCGGGTCCGTAGAGATTGGTGGGCATCAGGCTGATCGCATCGAAGCCGTGCTGCTGCCTCAGGGCCCGGCACAGCTGGATTCCGGTGATTTTGGCGATCGCGTACCACTCATTGGTGGGCTCCAGGGCACCAGTGAGCAGGGCCTCCTCACGGATCGGCTGCTCGGCGTACTTGGGATAAATGCAGCTGCTGCCGAGGAACAAGAGGCGCCGGCAACCGTGGCACCAGGCGTTTTCGATGACGTTCTGCTGAATCTTGAGATTGTCGAGCAGGAAATCAGCTGGATAGGTGGCATTAGCGAGGATGCCGCCGACCCGGGCTGCCGCCAGCACCACCACATCGGGACGTTCGGCGTC
>CAIZOZ010000010.1 GCA_903934745.1 uncultured cyanobacterium | reverse complement strand
TGGAACTGCTGGCCCGCACCGAGTTGCTGCATGAGGAGCTGCTGGCCCGCTGGCAGCAGCAGAAGGAGCAGAGCGCCGAGATCCAGGAGCAGCGGCGCCAGCAGCTGGAGCGCTCGATCCGCGAAGGCCAGGGCGAGGTGCGGCGGCTGATCAAGCGCCTGCGCCAGGGCGGACGCGCCGGAGGGCGCGAGGCGGCGGAAACGGCGCGCCAGGCCGGACAACGCCTGAAGCGCCTCGAGGCGGAGCACCGCCCCCAGCCGGAGCGCCGTGAGCATGGCGGCTGGCGGCCGGCGCTGGGGGAGCGGGTGCGCCTGCTGGCCCTCGGCAAGGCGGCGGAGGTGCTGGCGATCGCCGCCGACGGTCGCGAACTCACCCTGCGTTGCGGGGTGTTGCGCACCACGGTGCCGCTGACGGCGATTGAGGGGCTCAATGGCGAAAAACCGGCGCCGCCGGAGCCGGTGCAGCCCCAGGTGCAGATCCGCAGCCGCCGCAATCCGGCCAGCCGCGGGCCGCTGATGCGCACTGAGGCCAACACAGTGGATGTGCGCGGCCTGCGCGTGCATGAAGCCGAGGCGATGGTGGAGGAGCAGCTGCGCAGCGCCAATGGCCCCCTGTGGGTGATTCACGGCATCGGCACCGGCAAGCTCAAACGCGGCCTGCGGGACTGGCTGACCACGGTTCCCTACGTGGAGCGGGTGGTGGATGCGGAGAAGGGTGACGGCGGTGCGGGCTGCACGGTGGTGTGGGTGTTGTGAGCGGGCGGAACTGCACAGCTCTGTTTCCATGACAGGCCCTGATCGGCGAGTCCGGTCCAGGCCAGACCTTTCCCTCATAGCGTTCTGAGAACGGAGAGCGCCATGGCCGATTCAGAGTTGCGCTGGCGCCAACGCCTCGAAAGCCTGCAGCGCGCCTTGAGCCAGCTGCAGGCCGCGCTGGCGGCTCTGGCCGCCGAGCCCACGAGCGAGGTGATCGGCATGGCGGTGATCAAGGGCTATGAGCTGAGCTTCGAGCTGGGCTGGAAAACCCTGAAGGATCTGCTCAGCTATGAGGGCATCGATGCCTTGCTGCCGCGCCAAGTGCTGCGCCAGGCTTTCGCCTATGGCCTGCTGCCGGACGGCCAGCTCTGGATCGACATGCTGGAGCAGCGCAACCTGATGGCCCACACCTACGACGTCGAACGCGCCCGTCTTGCCCTGACTCTGATCCGGGAGCGCTATGGGCCGGCGCTGCTGGCTCTGGCGGCCGACCTGGAGGGGCGACGATGAGCCCGGCGACGGAACGGGGCGGTCTGCCGCCGCGGACGTTGGCGGAGATCACAACAGTGCTGCGGCGCTATCCCGAGATCCGCTGGGTCAAGCTCTACGGCTCGCGGGCCCTGGGGCGGCAGCGGCCCGGCTCGGACATCGATCTGGCCTTCAGCGCCCCGCAGGATTGCAGTGCGGCCCTGGCGGGCGCCTTCGAGGAGCTACCTATCCCTTACCGGGTCGATGTAACCCATTGGGAGAGTCTTCGGCATGAGGGGCTCCGCCGTCATATCGCGGCCTTCGGTGTACCGCTCTGGGCTGTGCCGGAGGGCCGCAGCAACAGCCGCTGACGATCGGGCTGGGCGGAGTCCGTTGCGCCAGCCAGCCATCGAAGGCATGGAGTTCATCGCGGCAGCAGGGCTCCAGAACCCAGAGCCCAGCCCCCAGTCAGGTGCCGCTTCGCCTGGGCGCGATTGCGATCGTCGGCGCTCAGGTGGTGCGATCCATGGCAGCTCCAATCCCAGAGGTCCTCACCCCCCAGTGGATCGCCCAGACCATTCAGGCCATCCATGGGCCCAGGTCCGGCTGTCATGCATCCGACGGTCACGAAGTCATGAAAGCCCTGGACAGGGCGCCCCGATGGCAAACTCCAGCAGCACGGAGTCAGCTCTCACGGTTACTCGTCCTGATCACACCGATGGCGTAAGGCAGTCCTGGGGGTAGCAGCCCTCACGTTCTTCCAGGAGCATGGCGATCACCTCCTGGAGGTTGGACTGCAGCTCATCAAGGCTTTCTCCCTGGCTGTGGGCACCAGGGAAGCCAGGTCGATGACCTTCGCATCAACAAGCCCTTCACCCTCAAAACCAACCCACTGCAGTAGCCGATCGCGATGCGTTCGTGAGCCTTTCCAGGCCTGGCGGTGGCGATTGCACACCAGCCCTGCCGATAGCCATTTCGATGTCCTTGAGCAGGGGCAAGGGATGGGCGCCGATGAACCCGGAGCTGTTCTGAAGCCCAGATGGCGGCGAGGCAAACCATTCAGCTCCGATGGCGAGATCACAGGCTGCCGCCGCGCCCGCATGCCTATGGCGCCAGCCGCTCGATCTGCCACGGCACCTGGGGGTCGGCGCGGCTGTAGCGGAAGCGATCGTGCAGCCGATTCGGCCGGCCCTGCCAGAACTCGAACTCCGTGGGCGTCACCCGGTAACCACCCCAGAACGAGGGCAGCGGGATCTCACCATCGGCGAAGCGCCGCCGCATCCGCTCCCATTCCAGCTCCAGCAACTGGCGGGAGCTGATCACCGCACTCTGTTGCGACACCCAGGCCCCCAGCCGGCTGCCATGGGGCCGGGAGGCGAAGTAGGCCAGCGATTCGGCGGCACTGATGCGGCTGGCGCTGCCGATCACCCCCACCTGGCGCTCGAGGCCGTACCAGGGAAATAACAGGCTCACCTGGGCGTTGGCGGCGATGTCGCTGGCCTTGCGGCTGCCGTGGTTGGTGAAGAACACCAGGCCGTGCTGATCGAAGGCTTTGAGCAGCACGGTGCGGGAACTGCAGCGGCGGCCATCGCTGGTGCCGAGCACCATGGCGTTGGGTTCGCTCAGCGCCGCCGCCGTGGCCTCGCCGAGCCAGAGGCGGAACTGGGCCACCGGATCGGCATCGAGATCCTGGCGCCGCAGGCCCAGGCGGCCATACTCGCGGCGCAGGCCGGCGAGATCAGGGGCTGGGGTGGGATCTGGCAGGGGTGGTTCCATGGGTGTTGAGGACCTGCGCCGCTGCCACCAGTTCAGCCGATCTGATCGCTGAGGTGTTGCTGGATGGAACGGTTGTCAGCTTGGCGAGCGGTGCAAGGGCCGATGGCCGTCAGGGCCGCTCACCCCAGCACCGGCAGCTGCACTGCCGACCGCTCCTTCGGGGCCGGCGGCAGCGCCAGAGCCTCACCGGCGCGATCAAACAGCCGCCAGCCGGCCGGATCCACCGCCAGATGCACGCTCTGGCCCACGCTCACCGCCTGGTCGGGGCTGGCCCGCACCAGCAGCAGATGGCTGCCCTCCAGCAGCCGGCAGGTGAGCAGCTGCTCATTACCGAGCGCCTCCACATGGCTCACCTCGGCGGCCAGGTTGCGGTTGGTGGCGGGGGACAGCTTGAGATGTTCGGGCCGCAGGCCACCGGTGAGGGTCTGGCCCACCCGGCTGGCGCTGACGGCCTCCAGGGGGCCCTCCAGCAGAAAGCGCTGGCCACCCACCAGCAGCTGGCCCGGCGCACACACCTGCACCGGCAGCAGATTCATCGGTGGGCTGCCGATGAACTGGGCCACGAACAGATTCGAAGGCCACTGGTACAGCTCCAGCGGCGTGCCCAGCTGCTGCAGATGGCCGCCGTTGAGCACGGCGATGCGATGGCCCATGGTCATCGCCTCCACCTGGTCGTGGGTCACGTACAGGGTGGTGGTGCCCAGCCGCCGCTGCAGCTCGACGATCTGGGCACGGGTGCCGGTGCGCAGCTTGGCGTCGAGATTGCTGAGCGGTTCATCCATCAGGAACACCGCTGGCTGGCGGGCGATCGCCCGGCCCAGGGCCACCCGCTGCTTCTGACCGCCGGAGAGTTCTTTGGGCAGGCGCTGCAACAGCGCTTCGAGCTCCAGGGTGGCGGCCACCTCGGCGATGCGCCGTTCCACACGCTCTTCGCGGGCCGAAGGCACCCGCAGGCCTTCAGGCAGCTGCCGGCTGTTGCGATGCAGGCTGTCCTGCAGTTGCTGCAGGGGGCTGCGCGGGTGGCTGCGGCGCAGGCCGAAGCCAATGTTGTCGGCCACGCTCAGGTGGGGATAGAGCGCGTAGCTCTGGAACACCATCGCCACATCCCGCTGGGCGGGCCGCAGCCGGCTCACGGGCCGATCAGCCACAAAGATCTCGCCACTGCTGGGGCTCTCCAGCCCGGCCAGCAGTCGCAGCAGGGTGCTTTTGCCGCAGCCCGAAGGGCCTACCAGCACCAGGAATTCGCCGTCTTGGATGCAGAGATCCAGTTGGCGCAGCACTTCCACCGGCCCCGTGCCGGCCGCCGTGCCGCCAGAGCCACCGCGGCGGGGGGGGTAGGTCTTGCCGACCTGCTGAAAGCGAACCTCGGCCAATCGGGCTCAGCGACCGGTGGATCCTAGGGTTGAGTCAATGCAGTTCATCGATCAGGCTCGAATCGCCGTCCGCGCTGGCCGCGGCGGCGATGGCATCGTCGCTTTCCGGCGCGAAAAATATGTGCCCGCTGGCGGGCCCTCCGGCGGCGATGGCGGCCGTGGCGGCAACGTGCTGCTGCTGGCTGATGCCAACCTCCAGACCCTGCTGGATTTCAAGTACAAGCGCTTGTTTCCCGCCCAGGACGG
>CAIZOZ010000009.1 GCA_903934745.1 uncultured cyanobacterium | reverse complement strand
TTGCGCTCGTGCATCACTTCCATGCCCAGACCAGCGCGGTTCAGCACATCGGCCCAGGTGTTCACCACACGGCCTTGGCCGTCGAGGATCGACTGGTTGAAGTTGAAACCGTTGAGGTTGAAGGCCATCGTGCTCACGCCCAGGGCGGTGAACCAGATGCCGACGACGGGCCAGGCAGCGAGGAAGAAGTGCAGGCTGCGGCTGTTGTTGAAGGAGGCGTATTGGAAGATCAGGCGACCGAAGTAACCGTGGGCAGCCACGATGTTGTAGGTCTCTTCTTCTTGGCCAAACTTGTAGCCGTAGTTCTGGCTCTCGCTCTCGGTGGTTTCACGAACCAGCGAGGAGGTCACCAGCGAACCGTGCATGGCGGAGAACAGGCTGCCGCCGAAGACACCAGCCACACCCAGCATGTGGAAGGGGTGCATCAGAATGTTGTGCTCAGCCTGGAACACCAACATATAGTTGAAGGTGCCGGAGATGCCGAGGGGCATGGCATCCGAGAAGGAGCCTTGACCGAAAGGATAGACAAGGAACACGGCGCTGGCAGCGGCCACGGGGGCGCTGTAGGCGACGCAGATCCAGGGGCGCATGCCGAGGCGGTAGGAGAGTTCCCACTCACGTCCCATGTAGGCGTAGATGCCGATCAGGAAGTGGAAAATCACCAGCTGGAAAGGACCACCGTTGTAGAGCCACTCGTCGAGGCTGGCGGCTTCCCAGATCGGGTAGAAGTGCAGGCCGATGGCGTTGCTGGAAGGAACAACGGCGCCGGAAATGATGTTGTTGCCATACATCAAGCTGCCGGCAACGGGCTCACGGATGCCGTCGATGTCGACGGGGGGAGCAGCGATGAAAGCAACGATGAAGCAGATGGTCGCGGCCAGCAGCGTCGGGATCATCAGCACACCGAACCAGCCCACGTAGAGGCGGTTGTTGGTGGAGGTGACCCAATCGCAGAACTGATTCCACGCCGAAGCGCCGGAGCGCTGTTGGATTGTGGCGGTCATGAGGACGGGGAATGGTGCTCGGAAGGAGCGAGATGGAAAGCCGGAAACCCGACATCCCCAACGTAAAGGAATCTTTCGATGGTGGGGAGGCTGAGCGGCCTAGGGGCGATCAGCGATTCACATGGGAGTGATCAGCGGCGCTGATCAGAGCTGGTCTGGCAAGGCCTCTGGGCCGTTCCAGCGGGGCTCGGCGACAACTCCTCTCGATCCCGGGATCTGGTGCTGAGCGAGTGCCACGACGGGACTGGCTGTTCCCTGCCATCGGCACCAAGGATCCAACTTGGGTCATGAGCCTGGCAGACCTCTCTTGCCCATGATCAAACCGCAGTCGTTCCTGCCTGAGCAAACACAGATTATTGTTAGCCATCCAAATCCGCATAGATAGAGATTGGCCATGGTGTTGGTGACAGTCCAGATTCAGTGATCAGCAGCATGGCAACCCTTATCTGCCGCAAGACCTCAGGCCTGTTCGCCCCCACGGGCTCCTTCCATTTTGGCCAGGATGTAGCGAGACTCGATCTCGCTCCCGCCATGCCCCAGTTAACGATTCTCTACGACGGTGCTTGCCCGCTCTGCTTACGGGAGGTGCACTTCCTGCGCAGCCGTGATCCCCGGGGGGATCAGCTTGCCTTCGTCGACATCGATGCAGCGGATTACATCCCGGCAGACCATGGCGACATCGACTACCGCATGGCCATGGCCCGCATCCATGCGATCGCCGCCGATGGCAGCGTGCTGCGCGATGTGGAGGTGTTCTGTCGGGCCTATGCCCTGGTGGGCCTGGGCTGGCTTTATGCCCCGAGCCGTTGGCCCTTGCTGGCTCCCCTGGCGAATGGTGCCTATGACCTCTGGGCCAGGGCCCGGCTGCGACTTACCGGCCGGCCGGACCTGGAACAGCTGTGCGAGGCCCGCTCGAAGCGCTGCGACCGCGAGCGTTGCCAAGCCTGACTCTTCTACTTGTCCAGCTCCAGATGGCTGGAGATCAATAGAATTCCAGGACGCGACGGGCGAGATTGACTTCTAGTAGCAGCAGGGACACAGCCACCATCAGCGCCAGCATCGCCAGTACAAACAAGCTCGCCACCACCGGTGTGAGATTGAACGAAATCAGGGTTCCCAGAAACAAGGCCACCACCACCATGGATACCAGCAAAAATGAGATGGTGGCCAACGTTATGGCTCGGGAGGCATGGTCCATGCGGCGGCGTTGCAACTGAAGCTGGTGCTGAAGGCGCCGCCGTTCCAGACGCTCCTGATCAGGAGCCAGTCGTTTGATTTCAACCACCCGATCAACAACACGCGCCAGTCGACTGGTCAGCACGCCGAGCAGCCCACTGATCGCGGCCAGCAGAAACACAGGCGTAACGGCTAGTTGAATCGCTCGGGCCAAGCCCTCCACAGGGGAGTGGATCGCCTGCGGCAGCGGAACCAGTGCCAGAAGCGGCAGCCATAACGTCAACGAGTTCAGTTCAATCATCGGCATTGCAGTAGCCCTGGCAATGGCGACAAGCACCTGCGGCAACCAGTCGCTACAGCCAAGTCATTCATTGTGGATCGATCCATTGCAACAGTTCAGGCAAGACGCGCCGTCGCCTAAGTCCCAAATACCAGCTCACTGGCGCTGTTCGAGCCATGGAGCCTAGTCCCTGAAGCTGCAGGCCTTGATGCTGTCAAAGAGTTGTGGGTTATGGCAGTCCATGGTGAAAGTGCCGGCACCACCACGCACCGGGACAGGGGACCGGCAGCATGGGAGCCGATGCTTGACCCCAGATGACCCAGATGCACTGCAGCTACGAGGGCAACCTGCGCACTCTGGCGGTTCATGACAGCTCCGGTAGCCAGCTGATCACCGATGCCCCGCTGGACAACCAGGGCAGGGGAGAAGCCTTTTCACCCACTGATCTGGTGGCCACGGCCTTAGCCAGCTGCATTCTCACCATCCTGGGCATTGTCGCCGAGCGCCATGGGATTCGGCTGGATCCCTGCAGCGCCCGGGTTGAAAAGACGATGACCGCTGGCGGCGTGCGCCGAATCGGTTTGCTGGAGGTGTGGATCAGCCTTCCGCCTGGCTTGGAGCCCCAGCAGCGCCAGCTGCTGGAGCGAGCTGGCGAGGGCTGCCCGGTGAAACGCAGTCTCGAGGGAACGGTGCCGATGATCCTGCACTGGGGCTGAGCGAAAGCAAACCAGCCTCAGCCACACCTTGCAGGGCGATGGTTCAGAGGCGGCAAGGCTCAGTTCCCAGCGTTCCGCTGCGGGAATACCAGCCAGTATTGCCGCGATAAGGGAAACTCCGAACAGCCAAAATGGACGACCTCGAGTTCACATCCTGGAAACGAGTATCCCTGAACCCATAACAAACGCAAGCCCTTCTTCACACAAAACTACCAGCAGAGACGGATTGAGCTGCATCGTCTGATCTGGTGATTCAGGTGACCTTCGCTGCTGAATCAGCGCGCCAAGCCGTGACTCCTGCAGGCCTCACTGGTGTGGTTGATCTGGTCAAAATTTTTAGATTGGCGTTGTCCTAAAATGTTGCATAGGATGGTTAGCCACCAGCAACGTCATAGTAAAAGTCAAGTCGATTCTGGCTCCCTCAAGCGGCGGCGGACCAGGAGCGCTCCTGGGGACTCCCTGGGGCCTGGGGCAGCTTCACGACCACCGATGGAGCTGGCTTGGCTTCGAGCCTGGGCGTCGTGGCCTGGGGCCTCGGCTTGCTTCCCTCCCGGCGAAACAGGCCATCCAGGTAGTGGCGCGAGACGGCCCGGTCCGTGCTGCCGTGCTGAAACAAAAAGCCGGCCAGTGCAGCCTGGATCAGCCGGTACTGGTCCCAATGGGGATGGCTGCGAACGAACTCCCGCATGGCGTCGTAGAGGTCTTCCGGCAACTCGTTGACGACGCTGACGTAGGTGGGAGCATGGTCTGGGGCCTGATTGGCTTGAGGCTGATCCGGAGATTGGTTCACGCGCTGCTGCTCCGAGTGGGCCCATCAGGCCACGGCGTGAGGCTGTCGTCAACGTGGTGTGGCCTTGCCGATCCCATTGGGACCAAAGCCGCGAAGCCTGCTACTGCAGTGATTTCAGCCAACAACGATCGAAGCCGGCCCGCACCGAAGTCATTCACCAACCTCAGTCAAGGGGGTAGACCCTTTTCCACAGCCTTGCCCCAGGTTGGGCAGCAGCGAAGCAGCTTGCGGATTGGATTCTGTGGAAAACAGCAAGCATCGATGGGGAGAACGTCCGGAGGGGGTGACG
>CAIZOZ010000008.1 GCA_903934745.1 uncultured cyanobacterium | reverse complement strand
GAGCAATCCAGGGCCACCTGCACCAGCGCCTCATCCAGGGGCGCCACGAAGTGTCCGAAGCGATGGATGCCGCGGCGGTCGCCCAGGGCCTTCGCCAGGGCCTGTCCCACGGCGATGCCCACATCCTCATTGGTGTGGTGATCGTCGATGTGGGTGTCGCCGGTGGCGCTGATCTCCAGATCCACCAGGCCATGGCTGGCCAGCTGGTGGAGCATGTGGTCGAGGAAGGGCACGCCCGTGGCCACCTGGCAGTGGCCCTGGCCATCCAGTCCCAGGGTCACCCGCACATCGGTTTCGCCAGTAACGCGGTGGATCTCGCCGATGCGCATGACTGCTTAGCACCCTTCTTGCGCAAATGATGCTGACAGGTGGTGCCTGTGATTGACGCCCCCTGATGGCCGTGTCGACACCCCCCACTCCCGACGAGGCCTTGGCTGGGTGGCGTTGCTGCAGTGGCTGGGCCCGCTGACCGCACCCCCAGGAACCCAGACCTATGTTCAGGGCCTCCGGGCCGAGAGCCTTTGACGACTGGATTGCAGGGGCTACTGGTGGTGGTCACCCTGGTGGCCCTGGCGCCGTTTCTGGCCCGGCCCTTCGGTGGCCGGGTGCCCACGGTGGCGCTGCTGATGCTCGGGGGCATCGCCGTGGGCCCCTCGGCCCTGGGCTGGCTCCAGCCCAGTCCGGCCCTGGACCTGTTTGCCAAGATCGGCCTGGGGCTGATCTTCGCCCTGATCGGCCTCACCATCGATCAACAGACCCTGGGCGGCCCGGCTGGTCGGTTGGGGGGCCTCGGCTGGTTGGCCACACTCGGGGTCGGCATCCTGCTGGCGACCGCCCTGCCCCTGGGTGGCGGCCTGCGTCCCGTGGCCCTGGTGGTGGCCCTCAGTTCCACGGCCCTGTCGACCCTGTTGGTGATCCTCAAGGAGTCGGGGGAGTGGGAGTCCCCGTTGGGGCGCCTGCTGCTCAGTGCTGGCACCTGGGGGCAATTGGGGCCTGTGCTGGCGGTGGCCCTGCTGCTGGGCTCCGCCGATCCCCGCACCACGGTGCTGAGCGTGGGCCTGGTGGGCCTGGTGGCCTGGCTGCTGGCGACCGTGCCCGGGCGGATCTCCCATAGCCAGGGCTGGGCCTGGATGAGCTCCGTGGCTGGCGCGGCCCTGGCGACACCGCTGCAGCTGCTCTATCTGCTGATCGTGGGGCTGATCGCTCTGTCGGTGAGCCTGGGGGTCGACATCCTGATGGGCACGATCCTGGCTGGCCTGGTGATGCGGCGCTACATCGCTGATCCCCAGACCTCCGCGATGCTCCAGCAGCTGGAGGCTGCTGCCTACAGCCTGTTCGTTCCCCTGTTCTTCGTCGTGGCCGGGTCCAGGCTGGATCTGGCCTCCGTCGCGACCCATCCCTGGGGACCGTTGCTGTGTCTGGCGGGGATCCTGCTGATTCGGGGTGCGCCCCAGTTTCTGCTCTATCGCCGCGCTCTCCCAGATCGAGGCGAGCGGCTGCGCTTCTGTTTGCTGGTGTCCCAGTCCCTGAACCTGCCGATCGTGGTCGGCTATCTGGAGGTGCAGGCGGGCCTGATGAGCCCCCAGGTGGAGGCTGCCCTGGTGGGCGGCAGCCTGCTCTCGGTGCTGCTGTTGCCGGCGGCGGCCCTGGCGCTGCGGCGCTGAGGCCTCACATCCCGGTAATGCAGTACCCCGCATCCACATAAATCACCTGGCCGGTGATGCCGCTGGCGAGTGGACTGGCCAGGAAGGCGGCGGTGGAGCCCACCTCCTCCTGGGTGACGGTGCGGCGCAGGGGGGCCTTGGCCTCGACGTTGTGGATCATGTCGAGGATGCCGCCGATGGCGCTGCTGGCCAGGGTGCGGATCGGCCCGGCGCTGATCGCGTTGACGCGCACCTGCTTCTCCGGGCCCAGCTCGGCGGCCAGGTAGCGCACCGAGGCCTCCAGGGCCGCCTTGGCCACGCCCATGACGTTGTAGTTGGGGATGGCCCGCTCGGCGCCCAGGTAGCTGAGGGTGATCACACTGCCGCCGGGGTTGAACAGGGGCTTGGCGTAGCGGCACAGGGGCGCCAGGGAGTAGGCGCTCACCTCCAGCGCCCGGCCGAAGCCCTCGGGGCTGATCGCCGAGTAGTCGCCGATCAGCTCCTCCTTGCCGGCGAAGGCCAGGCAGTGCACCAGCACATCGATCGAGCCCCATTGCTCGGCCACCCGGGCGAACACCGCCTCGATCTGGGCCGGATCCTGCACGTTGAGCGGTTCGAACAGGGTGGGGGCCAAAGGTGCCGTGAGATCGCGCACCTTGCCCTCGAAGCGTCCCTTCTCATCCGGCAGGTAGGTGACCCCCAGCTCACAGCCGGCCGCATGCAGCTGCTGGGCGATGCCCCAGGCGATCGATTTGTTGTTGGCGATGCCGGTGACGAGGGCCTTCTTGCCTTGCAGATCGAGGAGCATGGAGGGAGTGCCGCAGCGCGGTCATGGCATTGGCCTGATTCTCCCGCAGCGTCAGGAGCCGGCCTCAGGGTCCCGGCGCTGGCGGCGCCGGCTCCTCGTTCTGGAAATCCTCTGGCGTCAAGGGCTGGCCCAGCAGCCGCTTCTCGGCCCGCAGCACCGCCTTGGGATTGCTGATCAGGTTGCGCTCTTCGACCATCGGATAACCCGTGGGCTGGAAGTCTGCGGCCCGGCGCGGCGGCTCCTTCCAGACGAAGCGCCGTTCGGGTGCTCGCTGCTGGCAGAGGGCGGCGAACTGGCGCTGCAGTTGCCAGCGCACCGCTCCGCGCGCCATCGCGGCGTAGAACTCCTGGCGCGGTGCTCGGCCAGCGCTGCTGGGACTGGCGCTGGTGCCGCCCTGCAGCCGGGCCGCATCCGGATTCCAGCGGGGGCTGCAGCGACCGGCTTCGCTGGTGTCAGTGTCGAGCCAGAGGTGCAGGCCCTCGCCGGCGGGACGGGTGCCCAGCGCCAGACCGTCGTTGGGCTGGTGGCGCGGCAGCACAAACATCCAGCCGCTGGCCCGCTCGGCCGCCGGTACACAGCCCGTCAGGCTGGCCAGGGCTGCGGCCAGGGTCAGGATTGCCAGGGCGGAAGGGCGGCGCAGCGGGGCAGGCTGGGGGCTGGGCAAAGCGCTGGTGGCCGCGATCTAGGCGCCATGATCGGTCTTTGACCGTGCGGGCCCTGGCCCTGGCGGCGCTGAACGCGATGGTGCTGACCGCTTCGACCATGCTCCCCCTCGGCACAGAGCTGCCGCTGGATCTGATCGATCGCCATCGGGGTGAGGGGGTGGGTGACCCTTTTGACCCCGCAGCG
>CAIZOZ010000007.1 GCA_903934745.1 uncultured cyanobacterium | reverse complement strand
TAAGACAATCAGAACATCGCCGCACGCCTTCACGCTATGGGTATTTGTTCCCATTCCGCGTTGAGGCGGCTTTGCTCGGTCTTTCTGATCATGGTCAGCAGCAGATTATCGCTTCAATAATTGAATTTGGTCTGCAGACGATGGAAGTAAGGTGATCAAAAAGGGCGATGGCTGCCTTCATGCCCAGGAGCCTGACAGCTGGCCAGGCCCCGGCTTGCGGCCGGGGCTGATCGATGCAGCACCTCCTCCAGGGATGGACCAAAGGATCGGCCTCCTGCAGCCGGCGCAAAGCGCCGCAAACGGGCCCTGAGCAGCTGGCGTGGGCCGCGGGCCTGGCTCCGTTCCAGCTGAATCTCCACCACCGGGGCCTGACGCTGCTTGTCCCCCATCAACCCAGGGCACCGGCTCCGAAGGAGCTGGTGCCGCGAAGCAGACCAGCAACGTCGGCGCTGCAGCGAAGCTGGAGCCCATGAATCCAGTGCCACCTCCGATCCCAGCCGGGCCAAGGTGCCGCAGAGCTCCTGGATCGTCAGCAGTCGCTGGCCGACCACCCCCGGCCGCCTTGCCCGCCCAGCCGGGCCCTTCATGATCTGTTACAGTCTCTTCAAGTTTCGTAACCAACGAACCCCCCATGGCTGATTCCACTTCCCGCTTCGGTTTTGTTGCTTTCGCTGAAACCTGGAATGGCCGCCTGGCCATGCTCGGCTTTGTGATCGGCCTGGCCACCGAGCTGCTCACCGGCCAAGGCATCCTCAGCCAAGTCGGTCTCGGCTGATCGTCCAGCCCCACGCTGGGTCATCACATCAGCCCGGATGGCGTTGCCATCCGGGCTTTGATGGCACCACTCTCTATCCACATCAGGAAGGCCTATGGCATCGGCCCTCATCTTCGTACTGGCTCCTGAAACGCAGCTACCCGTCGATGGGGCCAGCTGGAACGAACTGATGCAAGCCCAGAGCCTGCGCAGTGGTATCAACCTCAGGATTTTTCCCGTCCTTCCAGACAATCAGGATTCGCTTGAGCTCCTGATCAGCCAGGGATCCGCCGCTGTTGGTGGTGCGAATCCGTTTGGATCCAACCAGGGAAGGGCCCTCTGTGATGCACTCGTGCCCCACATCGATCCCAGAACTCTGGGAATCGGTGTCTACGAGATCAGTGACACTCCTGGCCCGTCAGCAGTAGTGAATGCTGGTCAACCCGAAACGGATTCAACCACGCTGTCCCACGTGCTTCATCCCAGCTCAGGATTGCCGATCCGATCGATCCGTTGCCTGGATCGCTTCGCCCTGCGGGATGCTGAGAACGAAACCTGCTGGTTCTATCCCACCGAGCCAGGCACTTATCTGAGCTGGGAAAATCGTTGCCGATTGCGCACCGAGCCTGGATTTCTGCCGGAAATTCCACCTCAGGACAATCCCAGCGAGTACCGCCGCGACCACATCCACGTGTTGTGGTCGCTGATGGCGGACGACCGAGCCCTCACCTGCGTCGGCCTGACCTACGCCAAGCGCCGGATCGAATGGCCGCTGCTGCGCAGCGAAGCCGAGGAGTGCGCCACCTGGACAGCTTTCCGCATCGATCCGATGGCCGAGGAGAGTTTCGAGGAACTCAGCTGCATCAGCGTTTTTGGAGCCGATCGGGCACCTTGAGCGGCCGGCTGGCGATCACGGCAAAAAACGGATCACCTTGGCCACCCAGCCAGCCCAGCGGCCCCTCAGCCTTCGTGGTTTCGGCCAGGATCTCCGGCCGGGGCCAGCCTTGGGCCTCAAGCACCTTGGCCACGTAGTCCAGATGATCGCGATCGCTGCCATCAGTCCAGATCTGGGGAGCTTTCTGAACGAACATGCGATTGGAGAAGGCGATGATCAGCTGCCCGCCCGGGCGCGTGATTCGCAGCAACTCGGCGGCGATGGTTTCCGGTTGCTGCAGATACTGCCAACCGGCCACAATCAAGGTGGCATCAACGCTGGCATCGGCAAGCGGAAGCTTTTGCTCCCCATTGAGATTCTGAATCCAATGCTGATCGAGGCGGGGATTGGCCGCCAACTCCTGCTCATTCAGTCCATGGCCGATCACCCGCTCATAGGAGACATTCTCCGGTAGATGGCTGACCCAGCTACTCATCAGATC
>CAIZOZ010000006.1 GCA_903934745.1 uncultured cyanobacterium | reverse complement strand
CTGCGCGAGTATCCGCGCGCCCTTTCCCATGAGGTGGTGGAGGCGGCCGTGGCCCTGGCCGATGGCACCCGCGCCGTTGTGCTGACCCCGGAGCAGCTGCAGGCGACCACCTTTCC
Organism: uncultured cyanobacterium; assembly: GCA_903934745.1. Lineage (GTDB taxonomy): Bacteria > Cyanobacteriota > Cyanobacteriia > PCC-6307 > Cyanobiaceae > Cyanobium. Next base: position 11,748 of record CAIZOZ010000006.1, on the reverse strand, counting down.
GCCCGAGCGGCTGTGGCTGGTGGCTTCCGGTGGCCTGCCGCTGGGTACGGCCCTGCCCACCAGCCTGGTGATCGAGGGTGATCAGCCCTTGCGGGTGCTCGGCCTTGACCAGCCCGCCCTCTCGCGGCTGGTCGATCCAGCCCCCGCCCCGGCCGCTGAGGCCAGCGGCGGGCTCAGCGCCGCCCCCGGTTGGGAGGCCCTGCTGCTGGATCGCTGGGAGGACCATCGCCAGCAGCTGGAGGACGGCGCCATCGCCGCCGCCCCCGAGTTGCCGCCTCCCGAAGCGGAGGAACCCGGCGATGAGAACAAACGCTCGCCGTCCTCTTACCCCTGGCATCGCGGTGTCGGTCCCCTGGAGTCGCCGATTGCGGCCTTCCGCATGCTCAGCGATCAGCTGGGGCTGCCCTTCCGCCGGGAGTTGCTGCGGCGGGTGTTCACCGATCAGGTGAAGCGCCATGGCGAGGCCTCGCTGGCGTTGGCCGGTGCCGTGGCCGAATCCCTGGGCCTGCAGACCCAGCTGCTGGAGATCAGCGCCGATGCGATCGGCCGCCTGGAAGCTCCGTTGCTGGTGCGCTGGGGGAATGGCCTGGCGGTGATCTATCGCTGTGACAGCAATGGCCTGGTGATCGGTATCCCCGCCGTCGGCAATCAGGAACTGAGCCTGGCGGAGTTCGCTGAGCAATGGGGCACGGAGGGCGAAGTGCTCACCCTGCGCATCAATGCGCTCACACCCCAACGTAAATTCGGCTTCCGCTGGTTTCTGCCGGCCCTGCAGCAACATCGGGCTGTGTTGCTGGAGGTGTTGCTGGCCAGTTTCTTTGTGCAGCTCTTCGGCCTGGTGAATCCGCTGTTGATTCAGCAGGTGATTGATAAGGTGATCATCAACAACAGCCCCAGTGCCCTCGGAGTGCTGGGCACCCTGCTGGTGGTGTTCGCCATCTTTGAAGGCCTGCTGCTGTGTCTGCGCACCTTTCTGTTCGTCGACACCACCAACCGCATCGATCTGGCGTTGGGCACCCAGATTATTGATCACCTGTTGCGTTTGCCGCTCAGCTATTTCGATCGCCGCCCCGTGGGTGAAGTGAGCAGCCGTATCGCCGAACTTGAAAAGATTCGCTCCTTCCTTACCGGTACGGCACTCACCACGATTCTTGATGCGATCTTCGCCTTGCTGTATATCGTGGTGATGGTGATCTACAGCTGGCAACTCACCTTGCTCACCCTGGCGGTGATTCCGGTGCTGGTGGTGCTCACCCTGACCGTGTCGCCGCTGGTGCGCAACCAGATCCAGAGTCGTGCCGTCGCCAATGCCCGGGCCCAGAGCCACCTGGTGGAAGTGCTGAGCAGCATGATGACGGTCAAGGCCCAGAACATCGAGTTGCGCAGCCGCTGGAAGTGGCAGGATCTTTACACCGATTTTGTCGCCGAGGGTTTTGATAACACCCTGCTCAGCACCACAGCCAACACCTTCAGCGCCTTCCTCAACAAGCTTTCCAGTCTGCTGGTGATCTGGGGCGGCGCCTCGCTGGTCTTGAGTGGTGATCTCAGTCTGGGTGAATTGATCGCTTTCCGCATCATTTCTGGTTATGTCACCGGCCCGCTACTGCGCATGACTTCGATCTGGCAGACGGTGCAGGAAACAGCGCTATCCCTGGAGCGTCTCAGTGATGTGATTGACCATCCTCAGGAGGCGCCGGAAGATAATGCCAATCGCATCATCATGCCGCCAATTGAAGGCAGGATTGAGTTCCAGAATATCCACTTCCGCTATAAAAATTCTTCACCCCTATTGCTGAAGGGCGTCGACCTCACCATTCCCAAGGGTAAATTCGTCGCCGTCGTCGGCACCAGTGGTTCCGGCAAGAGCACCCTAACCAAGTTGGTGGCCCGTCTCTACAACGCCGAGCTCGGTTCGGTGCTAGTGGATGGCATTGACATTTCCAAGGTGGAGCTCTATTCCCTGCGCCGCCAGATCGGCATCGTGCCTCAGGACACCGTGCTCTTTGATGGCTCGGTGGAAGAGAACATCACCCTCACCAATCCGGAGGCCACCAGCGAGGAGATCATCGAGGCCGCCACGATTGCCGCCGCCCATGATTTCATCATGGATCTGCCGGCCGGCTACTCCACCCAGGTGGGTGAACGCGGTAGCGGTCTCTCCGGCGGCCAGCGCCAGCGCATCGCCATCGCCCGCACGATCCTGCAGAAGCCGCGCATGTTGATCATGGATGAAGCCACCTCCGCCCTCGATTACCAGACCGAGCGGGTGGTGAGCGAAAACCTGATGCAGGCTCTGCAGGGGTGCACCGTGCTGTTCATCACCCACCGGCTCTCCTCGATCGTCAACGCCGACATGATCGTCTGCATGGGGCAGGGCGCCGTGCTGGAAGTGGGCTCCCACCAGGATTTGATGGCGGCGCGCGGGCCCTACTACGTGCTGTTTCGCCAGCAGGGCCGCTCCTCGTCGTCCTCCTCCTCCAGTGGTACGCCACCGATCGCCAAGGTGGGGCTGCCGATCAACTACGCCCTCGGAACCTGAGCATTGCCGCCCGTGTCCTCCACTCCTCCGCCAGCGGCAGTCACGCCCGACAGCACCGAATCCGCCGATTCCCTGGTGGCGGCCCAGCCACCCCAACCGGCTGCCGAGACGCCAACCCCTGAGCAGCAGCCCCGCGGCCAGCGCCGTCGCCGCACCACCCTGCCCCGCAGCACCCGCGTCTGGAGCCGCGGCATTGTCTGGAGCCTGATCGGCCTCACCAGTTTCGGCGTCATCTACGGCCTGATCGCCCGCATCGAAACCTCCGTCAATGCCACCGGCAAGTTGCGGCCCACCGGTGGTGTCACCACGATCACCGCTCCGTTCAATGCTCCGGTGGTCAAGGTTCTGGTCAAGGAGGGCCAGGTGGTGCAGGCCGGTCAGCCCCTGTTCAAGCTGCGGGAGCAGGCGGTGCGCGAGCAGCGCGCCCATCTCGAACAACAACGGGAGTTGTGGCGCACCCAGACCAACCTCTACGCCCTGCGCCTGGGCTTGCCGGCGCTACCACCGGGCCCCTCCGGTCGCCGTCAATTCAATACCGAGCAGCAGGAGGTGCTGTTGCGTGAGCAGGCGGCCCAGCAGGAGCGGCAACGCAGTGTGATCAACCTGGAGCAGCAGGCCACGGATCTGCTGGCTTTGAAGCGCAAGCAGGCGATTGAAACCAACATCACCGGCCGCATGGTCGGCCTGGTCAGGGATGGGGCCATGGCCCAGCTGGAACTGGATCGCCAGGCCCAGCGCCTGGCCGAACTGCAGGGCACAATTGCCCGCACCGAAAAGGAGCTGGAGTCAGCTCGCCATCGGGTGGTGGAGAGCCAACTCAAGCAGGAGCAGATCCCGGCAGCAGAAGCGAAGCAGCTCTATTCCCAGTACAACAATGCCAAACTGCAATTCTCTGCTGTTGATGCCAGCATTGATGAACTCAATGATCGACTTGATCTGGGTCGCATGCTGGCTCCGGTCGCTGGCCGGGTGTTCAATCTCAACGCCAAACCTGGCGAAACGCTCACCCCAGGCCGCATCGCCCTGCAGCTTGTGCCGCTCACCCCCCTGGATGTGGAGCTGTCTGTTTCCAACCGCGACATCGGCTTCCTCGAAACCGGCATGCCGGTGGAAGTGCGCGTCACCTCCTTCCCCTTCACCGATTACGGCGCACTCAAAGGCACGATTGTGCGCATCGGTGCCGATGCCCTGCCGCCCGATCAGCAGAACCCGCAGGAGTCATTCCCGCTGCTGGTGAAGATCAAGACCAGCGAGCTCACGCGCAAGGGCCGTAGCTATGCCTTGCGACCCGGCATGGCCGTGACGGCCTTGATCCAGCTGGGTTCCAGGCCGGTGATTTCGCTGATCAGCGATCGCTTCAGCGGTTTCATGGAATCGAGCCGCTCAATCCGCTGAGGCTGCTGCTGCCTGCGTTGAGGCTTGGACTGGGCAGGTTGGCGATCCTCAAGCTGGTTCCCATGCCCTGACTGCCGAGCAGGACCAGGTGGCTGTCGCCATCGCTGTCCAGGCCGATCGCCAGTTGGCGGGTGTCGTCGCTCATGCCGGCCAGCAGTTGCTCCAGCGGCGCGATCGGCAGCAGGCGGGCATCGCCGATGCCCTCCAAGCCGGCAGTCGTGAGCCGCTCGAAGCTCTGCTGCACACTGCCATCGGCCTGGGCTTGATTGCGCAGCCAGCCGATCGAGTCGGTGAGGCCGATACCGCCGCCCGGGGTCTGGTTCAGATTCAGATCGACCAGATCGGGCAGGCCGCTAACGCCATCCCAGCTGGACGGGGGCGCCTGCTCCAGGCCACTGATCACAAACAGATCGCTGCCGGCGCCGCCCCGAATCTGCAGGGGGGCTTCGCCCAGGCCGAGCCAGGGGCTCCAGCGCAGAAACATCACATCGTCGCCATCGGAGCCATCGATGCCGGCAAAAGCTCCGGAGCTGATCAGGGTGTCATTGCCGACCCCGCCGAGCACCTGTTCGAACCCGGCCAGGGAGCCGGCGACACCAGCGCCGATGCCTGTGGCCGCACCGCGATCAAGATCGACCGTGACCGGTGTGCTCCAGTTGCTGTACTCGAGCCGGTCGAGCCCGTCGCCCCCCAGCAGCCGGCCGGTCAGGGTGCCGTCAAGGCCGAGCAGGGTCACGTCGTCGCCGGACCCCAGGGCCACGGTTTCAACGTTGCGAAAGCGCACGCCACCGAAATTGCCGGCATCGAGGCCATCCACCTGGAGCAGCTCCCGCTCGTTGCCGAAGGCCACCCCGGCCGTGAGGGCATCCAGACCGCCGCCACCATCAATTTCACCGGCCAGCTGCAGGTTGCCGAGGCTGAACAGATCAGCGCCGCTGCCGCCCTGCACCAGGCCGCCCAGGCCGGCCTTGAAGCTGATCTGGTTGGAGCCGTCGCCCACCAGGATGCGGCTGTTGCCCAGCACCTGCCCTTCGAGGATCAGGGTGTTATTGCCATTGCCGAGATCGATGGTGGAATCGATCACCTTGCCGTTGACGCGCAATTGATCATCACCAGCTCCCATCAACACACTGGAATTGAGCAGGCCCACCCGCTCCAGCTGAATTGCAGTGAATGGATCGTTGTAGAGACTGCCAAGATCACTGATCAGATCTTCATCAATCATGGTCATGATCGAGACCCGATCATCACCACCACCGAGATCCAGCACGCTGTTGTCCAGTCCGACGGCCTTGGCGTTGAGACTGAAGGACCAGTTGCTGCCATCCCCGAGGCTGGCTGGAGTCTGGCCAAAGTTGAAGTTGAGTCCCCGCTGGAACTGGCCTGGCTGCAGACCATCAGCGAGGCTGTAATAGCCGCTGTTGATCGTCACTGTGTCGTCACCTTGGCCCAGTAGGACGGCTGAATCCTTGAGGCCTGCCGTAAACAGGTCGAAGCTGAGGGCAGCACGCTCACTATCACCGAGGCCGGTGAAGTTCAGGCGCGTCATGCCTTCCAGTCCCAGCAAGTTAAGGCCACCTGAATCTTGTAATTGGCTGTTCTCCATGCCAATCGTGCGCGAGGCCAGCGAGGCCGTGGCGTTGCCGGAGGACAGCAGACCCAGTTCCAGCAGATCCCGGGCATCGAAGATCAGTGCCTCTGAGCCGACTCCATTCAGCACGCTGGAATTGAGCAAGCCGATGTGCTCGGCGATCAGGCTCAGATCGGCGTCATTCAGCTGGGACAGGCCAAACGATTGCAGGGTGCGTGTGGACAACACCTCCAGCGACGGGGCCGCTGCCTTGCGTAGATCGAGCTGGCTGTTCTCGATGCCCACCTGACGGGCGCCCTGGTCGCTCTGGGCCTGGCCATCGATCGTACGGCTGTTGGCACTGCCGGCAGTGCGCACCACCACCAGCAGCATCTGGGGCAAGCGGCCAGTGGGAATCGGTGGCGTGGGCGGCTCCGGCGGCCCGGGAGGAAGGGGATCAACGGGATCCGGCGAATCGGGCACAACCGGGGCTGGCGTCACCCCACCACCGCCGCCACCACCGCCAAACGGGATGATGTCGCCATTGTTGGCAGCGACGAAGGGGAGGGTGGCTACTGGCGCTGAGAGCTGCAGCCCCGAGCCTGGAAAGCCGCCGCTGGCTGAATTGTTGGCCGCCGCCGGTTGGGCGAGGGCGGCGGCAGCGCTGCCGAAGGCCTGGGGCCGCGGGCTGTCGAAGCCGATGTCGACGTTGTCGAGGGGCAGGATCGCCAGGCGACCAGCCCTGGCATTCAGCCTGCCCGGATCCTGGTCAACCGGTTGATCCAGCCGGCCGCCCACCGATGGGCGCAAGCCGGAAGCGAGGGCCTCTTCGGTCAGGTAGAGCAGCATGATGCCGAGCGCAGCGCCGGTCAGCACCCCTTCGAGTGAAAGGCGGCCACCATCTTTCTTGAGGGTCGCGGCATCGGCAAATTCACTCAGCGCTGAGACGATGGCCTGTCATTGATGTAGCTCATGATTCTGCGGCTTTAAGCCCTCAGATTGGCTGCACCGATGCGCATGGGCGTCGATGCGTTCCGCCCTGTCGCCTGCTAGGTGTTGCCTTCGCTGACAGCGAGCGAAGATGGGCCCCGCCTCTGGGAGACAGGTGATCAATCGATCCTCGCGCCATGGCGTCAAGGTTTCCCACCTGCATCGCTGCCATCAGCTCGACGTCGCAGCCGGATCGGCTCCCGTGCTGTTGTTCACGGTGGTGCAGGGCCACAGCCTGCCCTGCCACTGGGCCCACGCCTACGCCCTCGTGCCCAGCGGCAACCAGTTGATCAGTCGCCATTTCAGCTTCGACAGCGGCGAACTCGAGGCCTACCGCCAGCTTCATGTCGATCAGTCGCTGCGCTGGATGGACAGTGAGTTCATGTTCCAGCTGGCCCTGGATCAGATCCTGCGCCTGGTTCGGCCCCTGCTGCCGTCCGGCTGCGAGGCGCCAACTCCCCAGCAGATCGATCACAGCCAGTTGTTGCGCCATCACATCAACGGCGATCTGCCCCAGCTCGAGGCCCTGCTGGCCCAGTGCGGCGAGCACTTTCTGCTGCACCGCCAGCTTCAGGATCTCAAGGCCTTCCCCCGCCTGCGCTCGAAGCTTGAAGAGCAGTCCGACCAATCCCTGGCTGAGGGCCTGTTCAGACCCTGAGGCCGCTCAGGCCGCAGAGCGTCAGCGCGGCGATCGCTGCGCCGTCGTCCGTTGGGTTCAGCCACCCACTGGATTCAGCGCCAGACAATGAACGCCCCGCTCTGGGCCGCCAGCCTGGGGCAGCTGCGATCCGGTGCCAGCTGCAGATCGGCCAGGGGTCTGGTTTCCGGTTCCAGGCTGGCGCTCGGATGGGCCACCCGCCGCCGATCCGGCGCCAGCAGCAGGGCCACCACCTCGGTGTAGGGCTGGTTGGCCAGCAGTTGGACGCCGGCCGCCAGCTGCTCGGCGCTCAGCTGTTGGCCCTGGGTTGAACCCAGCAGCAGGGCCAGCTCAGGTTGATCCAGCAGGGCCAGCAAGCGCGGATCCTGTTCAAACTCAAGCAGCAGCGCCTGTTGATCGGCCCAGTGCTGCAGGCTGGCGAAGGCGGCGGCCCGCTGATCGGGGTCCGCCAGGCCACGCCAGCTCAGCACCGCCGTCAGGCCATGGGCCTCAACGTCCAGCAGATGGCCGAGCTTGGTGCGTTTCACCTGGAGATAGGCGGCGTTGTGCAGGCCGGGATCCATCACCAGCGGCACCCGATCCTCCACCTGCAGGCCGTAACCACCGAGGCCGGCAATTTTGCGCGGGTTGTTGGTGATCAGCCGCAGCCGCCGGACGCCGAGATCACTGAGGATCTGGGCGCCAACGCCATAATTGCGGAGGTCGGCGGCAAAGCCGAGCCGTTCATTCGCCTCGACCGTATCGAGGCCGCCATCCTGCAGGGCGTAGGCCTTGAGTTTGTTGATCAGGCCGATGCCCCGGCCTTCCTGGCGCAGGTACACCACCAGACCCTCGCCCGCCGCCTCGATCATGCGCAGGGCCGCCTCCAGCTGGGGGCGGCAGTCGCAACGCAATGAGCCGAAGGCATCACCGGTGAGGCATTCCGAGTGCACCCGCACCAGCACCGGCTCCGTGGCCTGCTCGGGATGGCCCTTGACGATCGCCACATGCTCGCTGCCGTCGAGTTCGTTGCGATAGCCGATCGCCCGGAAGGAGCCGAAGGCGCTGGGCATGGTGGCTTCCGCCTGGCGGCGCACGAAGCGTTCGGTGTCAAGCCGGTAGCGGATCAGATCGGCGATCGAGATCAGCCGCAGCCCATGGCGGCGGGCGTACTCCACCAGTTGGGGCAGGCGCGCCATCGAGCCATCGGCGTTCTGGATCTCGCAGATCACCCCGGCTGGATACAGCCCGGCCAGGCGGGCCAGGTCGATCGCCGCCTCGGTGTGGCCGGCTCGCTTCAGCACCCCGCCTTCGCGGGCCCGCAGCGGAAAGATGTGGCCCGGCCGGCGCAGATCGCGGGGACGGGTGTCCGGGTGAATCGCCACCTGAATCGTGCGGGCCCGGTCATCAGCCGAAATGCCGGTGCCGACGCCGTTTTCCGGGCCGGCATCAACGCTGACGGTGAAGGCGGTCTGGTTGCTGTCGGTGTTGCGATCCACCATCAGCGGCAGATCGAGGGTATCGAGCCGTTCGCCCTCCATCGCCAGGCAGATCAGCCCCCGTGCCTCGGTGGCCATGAAGTTGATCTGCGGTGGGGTGGCGAACTGGGCCGCACAGATCAGATCGCCTTCATTTTCGCGGTTCTCGTCATCCACCACCACGATCGATTCGCCGTTGCGGATCGCCGCCAGGCCATCGGCAATGGCATCGAACTGGAAGCTGGGCTGGGGGTCGTCGCCCCTGGCTGATCTGGGGCCGGACGGGGTGGCGAGGCTGGAGTCGGTTCGAACGTTCAAGGGCTGGGAGGAACGCTGCGGGGCGTCAGAACAGAAGCCGCCGGAATCAGGATGGGGCCCGGTACGATCAGCCGTCCCCGCCGTCCCGGCGCTCCTTTCCCACCAGCATGTCAGGCAAACGCATCGCCGTGATCGGTGCCAGTGGTTACGGAGGTCTGCAGACGCTGCGGTTGCTGCTGGGACACCCCGAGTTTGCGATCACCTTTCTGGGGGGCGAACGCAGCAGCGGCAAGCGCTGGAGTGAGCTGGTGCCGTTCCTGCCGCTGCCCACCGACCTGGTGGTGCATAGCCCGGATCCCGACGCGATTGCGGCAGCAGCTGATCTGGCAGTGCTGAGCCTGCCCAATGGCCTCGCCTCCCAGCTGGTCCCCCCGTTGCTGCAGCGGGGTGTGCGGGTGGTGGATCTCTCCGCCGACTACCGCTACAGCTCCCTGAGTCAGTGGCAGGACGTGTATGGAGCCGAAGCCCGCCAGTTCCCGCGCACGGATAGTGCTCTCTGTGAAGAGGCCGTCTACGGCCTGGTGGAGTGGGAGTCGCCGGAGCGGATCGCCGCCGCCCGGCTGGTGGCGGCACCGGGCTGCTTCCCCACCGCCAGCCTGCGGGCCCTGCTGCCTTTCCTCAAGCAGGGACTGAGTGAAACCGGCGGCAGCGTGAGTGATGCCAAAACCGGCACTTCCGGTGGCGGTCGCGCCGCCAAGGAGAATCTGCTGCTGGCCGAAGCGGCCGAAGCCGTGGCGCCCTATGGCGTGGTGGGCCATCGCCACACCAGCGAAATCGAGCAGCTGGCGAGCCAGGTGGCCGGCCATGGGGTGCAGCTTCAATTCACGCCCCATCTGCTGCCGATGGTGCGGGGCTTGCTGGCCACGGTCTATGCGCGCCTGCGGGATCCCGGCCTCACCGCCGAAGATTGCACCGTGTTGCTCGGCGCCGCCTATCGCCACAGTGCCTGCGTTGAGGTGCTGCCGGTGGGCACCTATCCCTCCACCAAATGGGTGCGCCAGACCAACCGTGCCCTGCTGTCGGTGCAGGTGGATCAACGCACCGGCCAGCTGATCGTGATGAGTGCGATCGACAACCTGGTCAAGGGTCAGGCCGGCCAGGGGGTGCAATGCCTCAATCTGATGGCCGGCCTCGAAGCCAGCACCGGCCTGCCCCTGGCGCCGTTCTATCCCTGAGTGCCGTTCGATCCCTGAGTACCAGTGCTGGCGCGGCGGCTCAGCCGGCCAGACGAGCCGCCGCCAGGGCCACGGCCAAGGGCAGGATGGCATGTTCCTGGCGTTGAATCCGGGCACTGAGGCTGCGGTGGTCATCGCCGGGTAGCACCGGTACGGCGGCCTGCACCAGCACCGGCCCCGCATCCACCTCCGGCCGTACCAGGTGGGCCGTGCAGCCGGTCAGCTGCACGCCGGCCGCCAGCGCCTGGCCCACCGCATCCAGGCCGCGAAAACTGGGCAGCAGCGAGGGGTGGATGTTGAGCAGCCGATCCGGGTAGGCCTGCACCAGCAGCGGCGTGACGATCCGCATCCAGCCGGCCATCACCACCAGATCCGCCTGGACCTGGCGGCAGGCGGCGATCAGGGCGGTGTCCAGGCTGGCGCGGCTGGGATGGTCGCGATGGTTGATCAGCTGGCAGGGAATCCCCAGCCGCGCTGCCCGCGCTTCGGCGCCGCAGCCGGGGTTGTTCACCACCAGCAGCACCACCTGAGCGGCCAGCCGCTCGCCGCTGGCTGCCACCAAGGCTTCGAAGTTGCTGCCCTGGCCGGAGGCCAGCACCACCAGCCGCTGGGGTGGATGCAATGGCCAGGGCTGTGCCAACGGCCACTGGACGGAGGGGGCCGAATCGCTAGGGTCTGCGTCAGTGGGCATTGAAGCCTTGTCCCATCTCTCTATCCTGCCAACCGTCCTGCGGGATGTCGGCTGTCTCTGCGACACCCTGCGCTCGCTCGGACTGAACCCCACGTGCGATGGCGTGATTGAAGGCTTTGCGGCGGAATCGCATGCCGTGCTGGTGGCCGTACGCCTGGAGGATGGCACCAGCATGGGCTGGAGCCGTCGCCCCGATGGCTCCCTGGCCCTGGTGGGGGATCTGCAACGCCTCAGCCATAGCCGGGATCTGCAGGCGCTGCTGGGTCAGCTCACCCGCGGCTATGCCGCCCGCGCCGCCCTGCGCGATGGGGCCCACCACCACGCCCTGATCGAATTCGGTGCCTGAGGTCCAGCTCGATCTTTCCGCCCCCTGCAGTCAGCTGGTGGAGGTGCGGATCAGCCTGGCGCCACGCCAGGGGCCGTTCCTGCTGAGCCTGCCGGCCTGGACTCCCGGCTCCTATCTGATTCGCGACTACGTGCGCCATCTGGAGCGGCTGCAGGTGTGCCAGGGCAGCCGGCCGCTGCTGCTGGAGCGGCTGGCAGCGGCCCAGTGGCGCGTGCTGGGCGCCGGTGCGGAGGACGGGTCGGCGGAAGTGCCAGCCCAGGGGGAGCCGATCACGATTGGCTACGCGATTCAGGCCACCGAGCTCACGGTGCGCACCTGTCATCTCAACAGCACCCATGGCTTTCTGGCCCTGGCGGCGGTGGTGCTGCAGGTGGAAGGCGAGCGCTGGTCGCCGCATCGGCTCACGCTGAGGCTGCCCCCTGGCTGGCAGCCGTTCGTGCCCCTGCCAACCAGCCCTGCCGGCGGCACCGTCTATGGCGGCAGCACCACCGGCGGCACCACCGCAAACGGCTGGCTGGCCCGCGACTATGACCAGCTGATCGACAGCCCGGTGGAGGCCGGCCCCCACCCTTGCCACGCCTTCACCGTGGCCGGCGTGGGCCATCGCTG
>CAIZOZ010000005.1 GCA_903934745.1 uncultured cyanobacterium | reverse complement strand
TGGGGTGGGGGGTACTGCCGTGATGGGCGCGGTTGACACCCACAGCCAGACCGCAGAGCACCGCCAGCCCCATGCGCAGCAGCGCCTCAAGATCGGGGGTGAGCACCGGCACCCAGCTCATGTCAGCTGGGCGCAGCGTGGGTGATCCCCATAAGCTCCTGGCAGCTGACCATGGTCGGGGCCCGTGCAGAACCTGCTGCTGCGCAACAGCCTGAAGTTATTTGTGGCCGTCTTCATCACCGCGGCAGTCGCCTCCTGGACTGAGCGCATTCAGTTTCTCTGGTATCCGCTGATGGCGGTGGTGATCGTTGTGGACGACAATGACGACCACACCGTTCAAGCGGCCACCAGCCGCATTGCCGGCACGGTGCTGGGGGGCCTGATCACCTTTCTGGTGCACATGATCCTGGGCGGTTGGATCGGCGTGCTGGTGTCGTTGCTGCTGATGATTCCGCTGCTGCAGCTGCTGGGCTGGCAGAGCGCCCTCGGCACCGCCGGGCTCACCAGCGTGATGTTCCTGATGCTTCCCAGCCACGCGGCGCTGAACTGGGATTACGTGTTCAACCGCGGCCTCGACACCGTGGTGGGGTGCGTGGTGGCTGTCGCGGTGGGGCTGCTGTTCTGGCCGCAGAACAGCAGCAGCGAACTCACAGCCGCCGATCGCCGCCTGCGCCGGTCGCTGCAAACCCAGCTGCAGGCCTACAGCGACTGGCTGGGCCAGGGTCGAAGTCGCCCTGAGCCGCTCAATCCGGCACCGCTCACCAACGACCTGCAGCGCATGGAGCAACTGGTGGCGCGGGAGCGCGGCGGCCCCCGCCATCAGGCCCTCAAACGCAGCGGCTGGGACCAACGGCTGAGGCTGTGGCAGCTGGTCCACTTTCACTGGATCGCCTGGGAGCGGCTGATGGCCGGGTTGCCCGAGCAGCAAAGCCTGCAGGCCGATCTGCTGAGGCACACGGTGGGGGAGCTGCAACAGCAGCTCAGCGGGCAACCCGCACCCACCCCACGGCGCCAGCCCCAGCGCTGGCAGCAGCTGGCCGAGCGGCTGCAGCTGCCGCTGCTGCCGCTGCTGGCCCTGGCGGAGGAAGGGCGGCCACTGCATGCCTGCCTTGGGGGCTTGAACCGGATCGCCCCGCCGTGATCAACCGCAACGCCCTGCGCACCGCCCTCACCGCCGGGCTCGGCAATGCCTTCGCCAGCCTGTCGGGTGTGGAGTTCAGCCAGTACGTGGCCCTGGCGGTGTTGGCGGTGTCCAGCGGCACCTACGGCGGCGCGCTTGCCCTGGGGCGCCAGCGCCTGCTGGGTACGGCGCTCGGGTCGGTGCTGCTGCTGATCGGCTACGAGGGATTGCGGGGTGTGCCGATGCCGCTGGCACTCGCGATCACCCTCGGCGCCCTGCGCCTGCTGGGCGGGCTCCTGAAGCTGCAGGCTGGTTACAAGGTGGGCGGCATGATCATCGTGATGGGCTGGCTCGTGCACGAGGGCGGCCTGGCGACCTGGATTCCGATCCGCTTCTTCTGGACCAGCTTCGGGGTGCTGATCACGCTGCTGGCCCTGCGGCTGTTCTGGCCCGCCCGCGGACTCGACAGCAGCCTGGACCTGGTGGCTGGCCTGCTGGGCCAGCTGCAGAGCTGCTTTCGCGACCTGGCGGCACGGGTGGATCCCGCCATGACGGGCCAGG
>CAIZOZ010000004.1 GCA_903934745.1 uncultured cyanobacterium | reverse complement strand
TTGCTGCGGGGGATGGGCCGCTGCATTCAGCTCAGCACCAAGGTTCTGGCGGCGGTGAAGGCCGAACAGGAGGCCCTGCGGGCTGAACAGGTGGCCAAGGAGCGGGCGATTCGCGAGGCCACCTGCGATCACCTGACTGGATTGCCCAACCGGCGTCTGATCCTGGCCCATCTGGCGGAGCGGCTGGTCGCCCCCGCTGTGTCCGGTCGCCATACGGCGTTGTTGTTCATTGATCTCGATCGTTTCAAACAGATCAACGATCTGCACGGCCATCCGGCCGGCGATGAGGTGCTGCGTCAGGTGGGCCAACGGCTCACTGCCCTGGTGCGGGAAGGGGATCTGGTCGGTCGCATCTCCGGGGATGAGTTCGTGGTGGTGGCCGAGGTGCGAGAGCAGGCTGATGCCCTGGCCCTCGCTGGCCGCATCCTTGAGCAGCTGCATCTGCCCTTGCAGGTGCAGGGACGAGGCCTGCCGTCCTCTGGCTCGATCGGTATCGCCCTGGCGGAGGCCGGCGATGACCCGGAAACGTTGCTGGCCAATGCTGATCTAGCGATGTACAGCGTCAAGCAGCAGGGATTGGGGGGCTTCGCCTGTTTCGATACCAGCCTGCGCGAGCGCTTGCAGGAGCGGGCCACCATCGAGGAGGAATTGCGCGCTGGCCTGGCGGCGGGCCAGATCAGGGCCTGGTTTCAGCCGATCATCTCGGCTGTTCATGGCACCGTGGTGGGTTTCGAGGCCCTGGCCCGTTGGCAGCATCCACAGCGGGGGGTGCTGCTGCCGGCGCTGTTCATCACCATCGCTGAGGAGGCGGGCCTGCTGCGGGAACTCGATGCCGCCGTGCTCAAGGATGCCTGCCTGCAGCTCTGTCGCTGGAGTGGGGCCCGCGATGGCCTGCTCCCGCGCCTGTCGGTGAATATCTCGGCCACCAGCCTGGCGGATCCCTTGCTGTCCATGCGCATTCGCGACGTGTTGGCCAGTTCGGGGTTTCCTGGTGATCAGTTGTTTCTGGAGATCACTGAAACCACACTGGTGGAAGATGTCGCCTCGGCCTTCACCAATATCGCTGAAATCAAGAGCCTTGGTATTCGGCTGGCGGTTGATGACTTTGGTACGGGCTATTCCTCCCTTCGCTATTTGAGGCGATTCCCGGTGGGCATACTCAAGATTGACCGTAGCTTTGTCGATGGGCTGGGCCATGACCTGGAGGACGAGGTGATCGTGGAAACCGTGATTCGCATGGCTCGTTCATTGGGGATTGAGGTAGTGGCCGAGGGGGTGGAGACGCTCAAGCAGGAGGAAATCCTACGGCGGCTTGGTTGTCACTATCTGCAGGGATTCTTCTATGGACGCCCGGCGGATGCTGCCATCAGCTCCGAGCTGTATGCTTCATCCGTCGCTGGCATGTTGGGTGTGAGTTTGCAGGTCACCTGAGCCTGGCTATTGTTGTGATTCGCTCGGTAAACTTTGCTGGCAAGGGTTCTGCTGAGCGATTGGCCTCAGGGCTGTTGCTGTTGAGAATGATTTGGCCATGTTATGGTGTAGCTGGAAGGGCTTGCTCTCGCAGTCGTGTCAGGAGGGTTGATGCTGCCCTTCCTGGTGTTGTGCCTGGCTGGCGATATAAAATCTTGCCGGACAATCCTGGCAAATC
>CAIZOZ010000003.1 GCA_903934745.1 uncultured cyanobacterium | reverse complement strand
CTCAGCGCCAAGCCGGCCGCTGATCCGGATCAGACCGGCACGAGGGTGCGCTTTCTGCCGGATCACGAGATTTTCAGCACCGGCATCGAGTTCGACTATCAGAGGCTCTCGGGCCGGCTGCGGGACCTGGCTTACCTCAATGGTGGGGTGCGCATTGTTTTCCGTGATGAGCGGGCTGCGGCGCTCTCGGCGGGCGGAGAAGCGCACGAAGAGGTGTATCACTATCAGGGGGGCATCCGGGAATACGTCGCTTATATGAACGCCGAGAAGGATCCGCTGCACCCAGAAATTATTTACGTCAATTCTGAAAAGGATGGCGTGCAGGTGGAGGCCGCTCTGCAGTGGTGTGTGGATGCCTACTCCGACAGTATTCTCGGCTTTGCCAATAACATCCGCACTGTTGACGGCGGCACCCATATTGAGGGTCTGAAAACGGTGCTGACCCGCACCCTCAACACTTTTGCCAAGAAGCGCGGCAAGCGCAAGGATGCCGACACCAACCTGGCCGGTGAGAACATCCGCGAGGGGCTCACGGCGGTGTTGTCGGTGAAGGTGCCCGAGCCGGAATTCGAGGGGCAGACCAAGACCAAGCTCGGCAACACCGAGGTGCGCGGCATCGTGGACACCCTGGTGGGAGAAGCCCTGAGCCAGTATCTCGAATTCAATCCAGGCGTGATTGATCTGATCCTGGAAAAGGCGATTCAGGCCTTTAATGCGGCCGAGGCGGCCCGTCGGGCCCGGGAGCTGGTGCGCCGCAAATCGGTGCTTGAAAGCTCCACTCTGCCCGGTAAGTTGGCCGATTGCAGTTCCCGTGATCCGAGTGAATCCGAGATCTACATCGTGGAGGGTGATTCGGCTGGCGGTTCCGCCAAGCAGGGCCGAGATCGGCGCTTTCAGGCGATCTTGCCCCTGCGGGGCAAGATTCTCAATATTGAGAAAACCGACGATTCCAAAATCTATAAAAATACTGAGATTCAGGCGCTGATCACGGCCCTTGGCCTTGGCATCAAAGGCGAAGAGTTTGATGAGAAGAATTTACGCTATCACCGCATCGTGATCATGACCGATGCTGACGTGGACGGGGCTCACATCCGCACGCTGTTGCTGACCTTCTTCTATCGCTATCAGAAGTCCCTGGTGGAGGGCGGTTATATTTACATTGCCTGCCCGCCTCTCTACAAGGTGGAGCGTGGTAAAAATCATAATTACTGTTACAATGAAGCTGAGCTCAAAAAGGTGCTGGCCGGCTACGGTGAGAAGGCCAACTACAACATCCAACGCTTCAAGGGTCTCGGTGAAATGATGCCCAAGCAGCTCTGGGAAACCACCATGGATCCCGGCACGCGTATGATGAAGCGGGTGGAAGTTGAAGACGCAGCGCAGGCCGATCGTATCTTCACGATCCTGATGGGCGACAAGGTGGCGCCACGCCGCGAGTTCATCGAAGCCCACAGTGCCGAGCTTGATCTCACCCAGCTCGACATCTGAAACGATGGCCACCGTCGCCCCCCTGCGTCTCTGGCCGGCCTGGCGTTGGGCGGCTCTGCTTGGTTTTGCCCTGTTGGCTCCGGCCGCCTTGCCAGCCGGGGGTGGTGAGCTCCGCCTGCCGGAAGTCCGCCGCCGCGAGCGAGGGCTGGAGCCCCTGCTCAGCCAGAGCTGCATGAGTTTGCACTGTGCCCCGGAGCACCAGGCGCCGGTGCTGGCCCAGGTGGATTCCGGCGTGCCCTTACGGGTGCTGCGCCACTGGCTCTCGCCCGGCGGGCGCCCCTGGCTGCGGGTGGAGGCCACCACCCTGGCCGGCGAGGCCGCCAGGGGTTGGCTGCAGGGCTGAGGTTGGGCTTCGGCTTTGCCGGCGTGGGCTGCCGCTGCCGCTGCCGGCGTGATCGCGCCGGCAGCGGGTGAGCTTGGACTCTGGGCCTGGGGCCTCAGGCTGCCAGTGCCGCTTCGATCGCTTGGGTCAAGTCGGTGCTGTCCGGCTCGACGCCACTCTTGAAACGGGCCAGCACGGTGCCGTCCTTACCCACCAGGAACTTCTCGAAGTTCCAGGCCACGTCGCCGGCTGGTTCGGCCTGGGTGAGGGTGGTGTAAGGCTCGCTCTTGGCGCCGGTGGCATGCACCTTGTCGAACAGCTGGAAGCTGGCGCCGTAGGTGCTGGAGCAGAACTGCTGAATCTCCGGCAGGGTGCCGGGCTCCTGGGCGCCGAAGTCGTTGCAGGGGAAACCCAGCACGGCCAGTCCCTGTGGGCCGTAGGTGTCCTGCAGTTTCTGCAGCCCGGCGTACTGGCGGGTGAAGCCGCAGCGGCTGGCCACGTTGACGATCAGCAGCGCCTGGCCGGCCCATTCCCCAAGCTTGCGCTCGCCACCCTGGGCATCGCGCACGCTGATTTCGCTGACATTGACGGCCATGGGTCTCCTGGGCAACGGCGCGATTCTGGCGTTGCCATGCCGGGGCTGTCGTGGCAGGCACGGGCTGCCGTTGGCAGGGAGCCTCATACAGTTCGTGACAACGGTGGTTCAAGCAGCATGAGCGAGGGGTCCGCCGTGGCTGAGGTGGTGGCGCGCCAGCTGGAAAGTCTGCTGGAGGCCAGCAACTACGACGGCGCCAAGCTGCTGTTGCAGCCGGTGCAGCCCGTGGATGCCGCCGAGGCGATCGGCACCCTGCCCCGCATCCTCCAGGCCCTGGCCTTTCGGCTGCTGCCCAAGGACGAGGCGATCGAGGTCTACGAGTATCTGGATCCCTCCGTGCAGCAGAGCCTGCTGGAGCGGCTGCGCTCCGGCGAGGTGCTGGAGCTGGTGGAGGAGATGTCACCCGATGATCGGGTGCGGCTGTTTGACGAACTGCCGGCCAAGGTGGTCAGGCGCCTGCTGGCGGAGCTGAGTCCGGCGGAACGGCGGGTCACGGCCCAGATGCTCGGCTACGACGCGGAGACTGCCGGTCGGCTGATGACGACCGAGTTCATCGATCTCAAGGAGTTTCACAGCGCCGCCCAGGCCCTGGAGATTGTGCGCCGCCGGGCCCGGGACACCGAAACCATCTACAGCCTTTATGTCACCGATGCCTCCCGCCATCTGAGCGGCATGCTGTCGCTGCGCGATCTGGTCACGGCCGAGCCCGAGGAACGGCTCGGTGATGTGATGACCCGTGAGGTGGTGAGCGTGGCCACGGACACCGATCAGGAGGAGGTGGCGCGGGTGATCCAGCGCTACGACTTTCTGGCGGTGCCGGTGGTGGACCGGGAGCGGCGGCTGGTGGGGATCGTCACCGTCGATGACGTGATCGACGTGATCCAGCAGGAGGCCACCCGTGACCTCTATGCCGCCGGTGCCGTGCAGGCCGGCGATGAGGACGACTACTTCCAGAGCAATCTGTTCACGGTGGCCCGCCGCCGGGTGGTGTGGCTGATGGTGCTGCTGGTGGCCAACAGCGGGACCGCGGCAGTGATCGCCTCCGAGGATGCGGTGCTGAAAAAGGTGGTGGTGCTGGCGGCCTTCATCCCGCTGCTGATCGGTACCGGCGGCAATGTGGGCGCCCAGAGTTCCACCGTGGTGATCCGTGGCCTCAGCACCCAGCGGCTGCAGGCTCTGGGGCCGGCCCTGGCGATCGGTCGGGAGTTTGTGGCCGGGGCCTTGTTGGGGCTGCTGATGCTGGTGGTGGTGGTGCCGTGGGCGGCCTATGTGTCCCATAGCTGGGTGGTGGCCGCCGCCGCCGGCATCAGCCTGGTGGCGATCACCACCCTGGCGGCCACCGCCGGCGCAGCCCTGCCCTTGCTGTTCAACCACCTTGGCCTTGATCCTGCCCTGATGTCGGCCCCGTTCATCGCCACGGCCACGGATGTGGCAGGCGTGTTCATCTACCTGCACACGGCGGGCTGGCTGATCAATCGCATGCCGCCGGCGGGCTGAGCGGTTTGGCGGCTGAGCGGGCTGGCGAGGGCTCGGGACAGTCTCGGGGTGAGTCTGCTGCGGGATAGCGGCGAAAGATGAGAGGAATTCACACTTCTTCAGGTTAGGCTTCACACACCTTTACGGACCGGTTCGTGGTCGTTGCGGTTTTTCAGGACAGGGTGGCCAATTCCCCTGCCCTCGACAGTGTTCCTTTGGAGTCCAGCACGGTGGACAGTGTGGCCCTCTCCATGCCGCGCAGTCCCTCCGCCGCTTCGGCGCGGCAGATGCCCTCGATCGACGGCGATCTGGTGCGCTCCTACCTGCGTGACATCGGCCGGGTGCCGCTGCTGAGCCATGAGCAGGAGATCACCCTGGGCCGGCAGGTGCAGGAGTTGATGGCCCTCGATGAGCAGCGCGAAGAGCTGAAGCTGCGTGCCGGTGGTGAGGAGCCG
>CAIZOZ010000002.1 GCA_903934745.1 uncultured cyanobacterium | reverse complement strand
GCCTGTGCTGCCATGCCGATCAGGCCGAGTTCCCCCCGCCCTCACCTCCTGCAGCACCGCCTACGCATGAGCGGCCATGTAGTCAGCGGCCATGTAGTCAGTGGCCATGTAGTCAGTGGCCACTGACCGCATCCAGGTTCCCGATTGGCTGCCGGATCAACCGATGCGGCTGGAGTTGGCCTGGGTGCGGCCGATGCGCTGGCGCAGTTTGCGGCTGAAGCCGAAGGCACTGAGGGCACCGATCACTGGGAGCGGGCACGGAACAGCGGTCGGCGCCGGGCGCGCCAGCGCGGGCGAACCCCAGGTGAGGGCAAGGCCCCCACCATCACGGGGGCAGAGGTGAGCACGAGGGTGAGTTTGAGCAGGGCGCCGGCATGGGTGGCACCTAATGCAGCGCAACAGCGTCTTTTTGATAGCAGTTTGTGGCGTTCATGCCCATCCCCCTCCCCCGAATGTCCGGGAATGGCGCATGCGATGAAATCGCGGAAACCCAGGCAACCCATCCAGGGTGTTCCTGGCCTCGGCCACCAGCTGGTGCTGCGGAACGACGATCGGGCACAGATCAGCAGTCAGCAGAGCTCCACCAGCGGTTGATAGGCCCGCTGGGTCCATGGGGCGCTGCGGCCCTCCATGGCCTTCCTGGTCATGTGTGCTGAGAAGATCCTGAGGCTGCTCCGCCTCTTTTTTGTCTTTCTTTGTGGCTGGCTTTGGTGTTACCTGTGGCCCTATGAGCCATCCAGGAGAGTCAGACGCTTTTCATCCACTGGTTGGCAAGATGTGCTGCTGACCACATAGAGAAGTTGATTGGGTCCGTGATCCCCGGTCTCGGCGGCAGATTGGCCCTGCCTGGCAAGAAGCCTTTTTCAGGAGTCCCTGCTTACTGCCCATGAATTCAGTGCAAACCTCCGATTAGAAGACCTTTCTCGAGCGGTCTGGCCGTGCTTTCCACCCTCTCCCCACCCAGTGCTGCCTAAAAGTGCAATCAAGGCGCGTTTAGCTCAACCGACGACACTCCGCCCAGCGCCAGCATCCCCTTGATGTCGTAGGCCAGTTCCCCGAGCCCCTGACGAATTGAGCGGTAGCCGTCCCGGCGCAGCAGATTCATCACCACGGTCCGCAGGAACGAGAACACCGGTGCGCCGGTTCGGTTGGCATAGCGGTGGGCATCTTCACCGAGTTGGGTGTCGCGGGCCCAGTGCCATTCGTTTTCAATGCTCCAGCGCTGGCGGATCAGGCGCAGCAGGGCTTCAGGGGCTGTGCGCAGGCTCATGTCGCACCGACAGGTGCGCTGCAATGAAACAAAACCGGTGCCTCGCGCTGCTGGTGCCCTTACGGGTGGTCTTGGTCGTGATGAGCTCTACGACCGAGGCGCTGCCCGGCCAGTTCTCCTTGATGTGCTCAGGAGCTTCTTTGGCCCGGAGCTCCCAGACGGTGTCACGGCCATGGCGTTTCTCGTGATCCGTTGCAGTGAAAGGGATCTTGCGCTTCCCCTCGAATTGGCAACCGATCTGGCGGTAGAGCTTTGGTTGGTTCGATTTGACGGTCAGGGCGATGTCGGCACCCTGGTC
>CAIZOZ010000001.1 GCA_903934745.1 uncultured cyanobacterium | reverse complement strand
TTCGGGAGCAGATGGAGCAGTTCTGGGCGGCCTATGCCGCCATCGAGGCCCTGCAGCTCGCCTGAGCCCAAGCGGACCGCACGCTTCCGGCTGCTGAGCTGGGGCGGCTGGCCTCGGGGGCTTCGCGGCCATCGGCTTCGATGCAATCCGCTTCGATGCAATCCGCTTTGCGGCAATCGGTGCCGCCGTTCAGCGCAGCACCTCGATCACGGTGGCCTCACCCAGGGGCGGCCTCAGGCTGAGGGAGTTGCCGCTGCGTACCACTTTGGCGGGGGCCATCGCCTTCAGGAAGGGCTCGATCGAGCCAAGATCGCAGCTGGCGGAGGGGGCGGCGTTGCGGTATTGCACCGGAATCACCCGCCTTGGTTGCAGCTCGCGCACCACGGCGGCGGCCTCTTCGCCGGTGTAGACCTTGGCACCGCCACCTACACCGATGATCAGTACATCGGGGCGGCCGAGCAGCACCCGATCCTCCGGTTTGAGCGTGGCGGTGGTGCCGCCTAAATGGGCGAAGTCCAGACCCCCCTGCTGCCAGCGCCAGAGGGTGGAGAGGCCGAAGCGTTTGCCTCCCACCCGGTCGTGGGGGGCGGCGATGCCCTCGATTTTGAGGCCAGCTACCCGGTAGGAGCCCGGTTTCACCAGCAGCCGGCCTCGGGCTACCGGGGCGCCCTCATCTTTGAGCTGGCTGCTGGCCAGGATCACATCGGCGGCGATGCGCGGCTCCGCCAGACCGGCGGCGCAGCCCACCGCCAGGAAGGGATTGAGCAGCACGGTGGCGCCCCCGCCGCGCACCACGATGGCGCTGTGGCCGTAGCTGCTGATCGTGACCCCGGTGCCGCCGGCCCAGGCCGGCGGGGCTGCCGACAGGGCCAGCCCACCGCTGATCAGGGCGCCATTCAAGAGGGCGCTGCAGATCAGGGCGCCGCGCTTGGAGGGACTGCTCACCCGCCCGGTTGGTACCGGGGCCGTCGTCTGCCTGGGGCGCTCGGGGCGATCCCCACCGGGCAGGCCGAGGCGGCTGGGGTGCTCAGCTGCGCCGCTGGTTTGTTGGTCAGCTGCGCTGACGCAGGCGGGAGGTGTGGCCATGGCGTCGGAGCGAACCTGGATGGGTCTATGGGCGCGAAGTTAGCAGTGGCGGCCTGAAAGGCCGTGCGGCAGCGGCTGGCTGGAAGCTCAGCCTTGGTGGGCTGGAGCTGCCACAGCGGCGTGCTGGGCGGTGGCTTCGCGCAGGAAATTGGCCAGCAGGGCATGGCCGCTCTGGGTGAGCACACTTTCCGGGTGAAATTGCACTCCCTGCAGATGGGGGTAGTCGCGATGGCGCAGGCCCATGATCGTGCCGTCCTCCAGCCAGGCCGTGATCTCCAGACAAGCGGGCAGGCTCTCGCGCTCGGCGATCAGGCTGTGGTAGCGGGTGGCCGTGAGCGGCTCCGGTAACCCGGCGAACACCCCGGCGCCGCCGTGGTGAACCGGCGAGGTTTTGCCGTGCATCAGCTCCCGGGCTCGCACCACCTTGCCGCCGAACACCTGGGCCAGGCACTGGTGGCCGAGGCACACCCCCAGGATTGGCACGGAGGGGCCCAGCTGGCGCAGCACCTCCTGGCACACCCCCGCCTGGTCGGGATCGCCGGGGCCGGGTGAGATCAGGATCGCCGCCGGCTCCAGGGCGCGGATCTGCTCAACGCTCAGGGCGTCGTTGCGCTCCACCCGCAGGTCGGCGGCCAGCGGATGCTCGGCTGCCAATTCACCCAGATATTGCACCAGGTTGAAGGTGAAGCTGTCGTAGTTGTCGAGAACCAGGAGCATCGGCGCGGGCGGAGCAGGCGAGCGATCGGGGCTCGGAGCCTAAAGGCCCAGGCGCTGCAGCAGTGGTGGGATCAGCAACAGCAGGGCGATCATCATCGAAGACAGCGCCGCCACCAGCACCGCCGCCGCAGCGCAGTCCTTGGCGATGCGGGCGAGCGGGTGGAACTGGCGGCCGATCGCCAGATCCACCACGGCCTCGGTGGCGGTGTTGAGCAGTTCCAGCACCAGCACCGCCGCCACCGTCAGCACCAGCACCGCCAGCCGGTCGGGGCTGAGCTCCAGCCACACCCCCATGCCGAAGACCCCCAGGCCGGTGAACACATGAATGCGGAAGTTGCGCTGGCTGGCGAAGCTGTAGGCCAGCCCCTGGGCGGCGTAGCGGAAGCTGGCAGGCAGGTCGCCGGCTACCTTCCAGGCCCCGACCCGCAGGCGGCGGCCGCGGCGGTGCACGTCCTGGCTCAGATCCCGTAGGGGTGTGGGTTGGTTTTCGGTAGCGAGCATCGGCACTCCGCGGCAGCGCCTGAGAACCGCACCCTACCGCTCCTTTCCCGTAGCGAAACCCCCAGGCTGAACCTTTTCAGGCCAGCAGACGTTCCTGGCGTTCCAACATCCGCTCCAGGCTGGCCTGATCAGGATGGTCCCAGCCCAGCAGGTGAAGCAGGCCGTGGCTGGCCAGGAACAGCAGCTCCCGTTCCAGCCCGTGGCCCTGGTCCTCCGCCTGGCGAGCGGCGGTTTCCAGCGAGATCACGATGTCACCGAGCTCGAGCGCTTCAGCGTCATCGCCGTCCCAGGCCCCGGCGGGTAGCGGAGGGGCGTCCTCCTGGGCGGCGAAGGCGAGCACATCGGTGGCGCCTGGCTTGTGGCGCCAGGCCTGGTTGAGTTCGGCGATGGCGGCATCACCGCAGATCTCCAGCCCCAGGCTGTAAGCAGGAGCCCGCAGGGACGCCGGCAGTTCTGCCGTCAGTTGGTCCAGCCAGTGCTGCAGATGGGCCTGCCAGCGGGCTTCGGCGGCCAGGGGCGCGGCCAGGTCACCAGCCTGGTGCCGCAGGATCGGCGCCAGATCGGCCTCGAGGCCAAAAGCCAGATCCAGCTCCGGGCCCGTGGCTGTCTGGGGGAAGCTCGGCGTCATTGCGGCAGGTTGGGGCGGCCCAGCCAGGCGATCAGCACCAGGAAGCCGCTGAGCCCCAGGGCGGTGAGCCCGAAATGCAGCAGGCTCTGGGACCCTTTGCGCACCATGTTGCGCATGGCCAGTTTGATGAAACTGGGTGGTGCGCCGGGGGGTGGGCCACTGCTGCGGCTACTGCCGTCGCCACCGGCGCTGGCTGGCGACGGGCCGGCGGCTGGGCCCGGGCTGGTGGGAGACGGGCTCATGGAGGGGTGGCGGCTACCTGGGCCGGGCTGGACGGAAGGATGTTCAGACTGGCACCTGCCAGGGGCTGACCGCTGGGTGGCCTGCCGTCCGCCCTGGGGCGGTTTCAGCTGTCGCTGTCGGCTCCCACCTCCACCCCCTGATGCAGCAGGGCTTGGATGAAGGGATCGAGATCACCATCCATCACCCCCTGGACATCGGTGGTTTCGTGCTGGGTGCGCAGATCCTTGACCATCTGGTAC